>DLGO01000127.1:0-296 GCA_002482725.1 Bacteroidetes bacterium UBA7692
GCCTGAAAAAGAACAACTACTACGGCAACCTGCGCTGGAACGGCGTGAGCAGCACTACTGCCCGCATAGATGAGATACCAAAGCACGTATCGGTAAAAGTAGGGGACACGGTGAACACCAACGGGTACTCATCGATATTTCCGGAGAACGTAATGATAGGCTATGTAAAGAGCATACACGCAGAGCCTGACAAGCCATTTGTAGAAATAGATGTGCGGCTCTCGACCAACTTCAATAACTTAAGCTATGTGTATGTTGTAAAGGACCTGCAACGTAAAGAAATATTGAAACTAGAC
>DLGO01000127.1:385-15986 GCA_002482725.1 Bacteroidetes bacterium UBA7692
CGCCTGGCCCTGCTGCTGATGCTGCAGGTGCTGGTACTGAGCAACCTGGGCCTGAGCACTTTTATAACGCCCAACATATTCCCGCTGTTTGTATTGCTGCTGCCGTTTTCTACGCCGCGCTGGCTGTTGATCATCATCAGCTTTTTGGCGGGATTGTCGCTGGATGTGCTGCTGGGCAGCATAGGCATGAATGCCGCGGCCTGCCTGCTGATCGGTTACCTGCGTCCTTTCCTTATCAGCCTGATAACGCCCAAGGGTACAGAGTTTGAAAGTAACCCAAACGTGTATGCGCAGGGCCTAACGTGGTTCCTGATATACCTGACCACCTCGGTGCTGATACACCACAGCTTTTACCTGCTGATAGAGTCGGGCACTTTCTATAACCTGCTTTTGCTATCGGGCAGGATACTGGCAAGCACCGTTTTTTCTATTACCCTTATGTTTATGCTGCTGTACCTTTTCTCGGCCAACAAGAAGAGACGGGTATAGGGCAAAAAATTAACTGATAAAACTATTGCGCATGAATCCAAACAGGCTGGCACCAATCCTTTTATCGCTGTTTCTGGTAGTATGCATAGCCGTGCATGTGCTGGGGCTGATATACCACCCGACGCAGGAGTCGAACCTGTCGCACATAGCGCATTTAGTATCGTACAGCCTGTGCCTGCTGTGCTGCCTGCGCCCCCTGCCCTACGCCAACTGGATATATGTAACAGCTACGGTGTACCCCTTTGTATACCATGGTATATGTGCCTACGAGAGCCTGACCAAACTAGGCAAGCCCAACTGGATCTGCTTTCTGGTGATTATACTATTGCCGCTGGGGTTGACGGTGGTGAAGCGGATAAATGGTAAGAGTTGAGGCTGACGCAGGAAATCAATGCCAAAACCGTATCTTCAGATAGTAGCATATACCTAGTGTAAAATGTAAAACAGCATATGAAGACACCCACCGTAGGGAATGTGTTAAAACAAATACTAACTATGAATATTTATAGAGTCATTTTAGGAATCACTTTCATTTGTAACTGCTTTCTAGCTCAGGCTCAAGTAGGGAATTATAAAAAAATAAAAAGAGAGTATGAAAGAATTTTTGGTAAAGAATACGGGTTGTATCGCTATGATAAGACTGTAGTACCAAATTATGATAAGAAATTGCGTTCCATCATAAACAGGAATGATTCAATATTTATACTCCAATCAATAAATCCTGGAATTAATAGCTATGCATTCATCTTAACAGAATCAGGAGATTATTTTCTAAGCCATGATTCGACGTATAATTTAGTCAAAATGGATATGAGGAAATATGGAAGGTTAATATGCTTTCGACAGATAATAGAAAATTTCGATACATCAGTGTTGAAAGAATATTATAAAGAATATGGACCAGCAGAGAATGTTTGGATTTACTGTATAAAAAAGATTAAAGGAAAAATTCAACTTGTACGTTTTTTAGATTTTGCATGCGATTTTGATTGGGTAAACGATGAAAAAAAGAAGAGAATATGGATAAAGAAAATGTTTCCTAATTCTCGTGGATTATCGAAATAGCACCTTTCATAAAATAGGAATCAATGTGCCTTGGTTCATGCTGAACTGTGATTGAAGGAGGTATGGTGGTGGTATTGTATCGTTACCTAACTACAGAAGGGATAATTGATATCCGGTTTCATGTTTGTCTTTACAATCATTTTAATCATAGTTCAGACAGAAGAGGCGGTAAAAAGATTTACCTGCAAAACATCGTCAGATACAGGGCGATAACATTTTTTAAAATCCGCTACATGCGTTGGTAATTGTGGCATTGGGGTGATTAATGCATTTTGTCGCCTTTCTTGCTATAGTGGAAGCATGGGCCGTATTTATATTGTGCGCGGTGGCTGTATGCTGCTGCGCGTTCTTTGAATTGTTTTATGAAAAAATGAAATGAGGGAGTTTTTGGTGTCAGAGGTGGTTTACCATCAAAATGGGTGATAGTATTACCTCCATGGTGAAGCGTGTAAAGTACTGATAGATACTGTTTAGCAATGGAAAATGGGTGTGAAAAGTACCATCAAAATGGAGGGTGGGGTTGCCATCAAATTAGTTACAATACATTGCTTACGCATGATGGTGGGTGGAGACACCCACCACGGCGGAAATTGCACCTTTTATGGGCGGTGATTTACCATCAAAATGGGTGTCAGTTGTGCCTGCATGATGTAGCATGTTAAGCGTTGATGGATAATGGTTAGCGATGGGAAATGTGTATAGAAAGTACCATCAAAATGGTAGGTGGTTTTGCCATCAGGAAACAGAGTGAAAGGGGGTGAACGATAAAATCAGCGTTCATACGATGATTCCACAAGGGCATATGCAATATGCCCCTACAAATACACCATACGGATTCTCTGATACCTCAAGTATGTACCGCAGGTTTTAACATATTGAAAATGGCGTAAAAAACGCGATTTCCGCCANNCGCCAACCACCGCCACTTTTTGGGGGTTTCAGAGGCGTTGAAGCCGACAGTTTTGATGATGATTTTACCGTCAGGATTTTGGGTGAATGTGTTGGTGGGTAATGATTGCAGGTGATAAAAGTACCGCAAGAAAAGCGGGTATCATGCTGAAAAACGTAAATTCCGCCACTCACCGCCAACCACCGCCATTTTTTAACAAGTGGATGAGATGGAAATGCCGCAAGTTTTTCTTGGGAAAAATGCAGGTGGCCTTTGAGATATTGTTTAAAGCTAGTGTTGTAATGAGCCGTAGGCATAGCCTACATTCACATCCGACGGTGTATTTGTAGGGGCAGGGTTTACCTCTGCCCTTGGTGCAGGCCGACCGCATGAGATGGGTTCAGAGAACCCTTTTTATCTAAGATTCGGGATTCCTTGCAGAAAATCCCGAACAGCGGCGATAGAACCGTCGGCCAAGACGTGACACTAAATGACATCAAAATTATTTTTGATGTCAAAATAAAGTATGTTGTAAATGAGTAAGTTAGGGTGAAAATGAGGGCGAAAATGACACTAAACGGTAAAAAAATATTTTGGTGTCAGGAGGGTTAAGTGGTGTAGCGGTAGTATATGACCAGCGGTTTTTATATGAGTAAGTGCCCCTGCGCACTGCTTGTCGATGGAGGGTGGTATATATAACTAAAGTACGGAAGGGGCGGAATACGGCTGGTTATGTGCCTTTTATTAATTTTCAACGAAAACTATTTGTAAATTCAGCTAAGTTTGGAACATGTTTAGAGCGCTCCTATTATTGCTTCTTCCCCTTATGGGCATGGCTCAGAACATAGATGTGTCTGCCCCTACCAAACTGACCAACCGTGCGCCTAAGTTTAAGATAATTGGCAAAAATGAAGATGGGTATGTGGTGCGGCTATATGGTACGGAGGATGTGCTGCAGGCTTTCAGCAGCGATTTGCGGCTGGTGGCGTCGCGCACATTGCAATACAAGAACCAGAACGGGCTGCTGCAGCATGTGCAGCTGAACAGGAAGGGCGCCAATGTTTTTTACCTGATTTCGGAAAAAACGAAGTCTACGCTGATAGCCCAGCCACTATCGGGCAGGTTTGCCGATGCCGGGCAAAATGTGTCGCTGGATACCCTATACGACCGCCCCGACCTGTGCAGTGCCAACCTGCGCGTGAAGCAGTCGCTGAACCAAGCGTACCTGTTGTTTTACTACCCATACTTCCGCAACGATAAGATAGAATCGATAAGGACAATATGTGTAGACCGTGCGCTGAATGTGGTGTATGCGCGCACTGTGCTGCTGGACAGGCCCGAAGAGGAAATGGAGGCCGCGCGGGTGGCCATCGACAACAATGGCAACTCCTACCTGGCATTTGTGGTAGATAAGAAAAAAAGCACTACGGAGGGTGAAAACATAATAGTGTACAAGGTGTCGGGAGAAACAGATACAGTGCAGGTAAATAATCTGAGGATTGACAAAAACCTGTTTGGCGAAATGTATTTTGAGGCAGACAATCAGAATAACTCTGTGGTGCTGTGCGGTTTTTATGATGATGCGGATACCAAGAATGAGGCAGCGGCTTATGGGTTTTTCTACTCTCGCTTCGACCCGGATTCGGTTGGCCCTCCTGTACTGACTTATACTACTTTCTCCCCTTCATTCATGAATGAGCTGACAGGCCGGCAAACGAGCGATACCAAGCTTTTTACTTTTAATATTAAAAAAGTGATACTGCGCAATGATGGCGGGGCATTGTTTCTGGCGGAGTCGCTGATAAAAGATACCAGGGAAACTGTTTTCAATTCTCAGTTCTCGCCTACATTCAACTCGATACAGCGCACTACTTACTATCAGTACAATGATATAATAGCCTACTCTATAACCCCTGATGGCAAGGAAGACTGGCATAGTGTGATGCGCAAGAAGCAGGTGAGCGAAGAAGACAATGGTATTTTTTCCTCATTCCTGATTACCAACGAAAAAGAGCGTTTGCGCTTACTGTTTTTGGATGAGATAACTACCGGAGCAGTGCTTACAGAGTATACGGTAAGCAGTACCGGGGAAACTGTGAAGAACCAGCTGCTGGCACAGGAAACAAAAGATGTAATGCTATTGCCAAAAGCAGGCAAGCAGGTGTCGCCAAATGAAGTAGTGATGCCGAGCTATTTGAGGAACATGTTGCGCCTCGTAAAAATAACCTATTAGAAGCCATATAAGTGCTACAACTATTCAAGTCAAATAACCCCTTAGTGATGGTGCTGTATGTGCTGGTATTGCCTGCGTTGCGCATTCATTTCTGGCTGCAGCACGCAGCGGTGGGCAGCCTGTGGGCGCACAGCGAGCCTTTGGGCAAAACGATTTCGTACTGGTTTCCCAGGGCGATAGACCTGAACGCCATATTGTTTTGGGCGGGGTGTGCCGTATCGCTGATAATAGCCATGCTGATAAGCGATATTGTAAATGAGCACAAGCTTACCAACCAAAAGAATTATATAGCGGGCTTGCTGTTCATCGTATGCGGTTCGCTCATACCAGAGTTTGTTTTTCTATCGCCGCAGATGCTGGCATTGCTGTGCGTGACACGCATCGTACAGAAGCTGTTTGCCATCATAAAACAAGATAAGCCGGGTGGTGATATTTTTGACATAGGCTGGCTATCGAGCATAGCCGTGCTGGTGTATTTCCCTTCAATATTCCTGTTGCTGTTCTCGTTTATCGGGCTGGCTATCATGCGCCCTTTTTCTTTAAGGGAGTGGTGGATGGTGCTTATTGGTTTCATAGCGCCATTATTTGTAGTGTACACCATCTACTTTTGGCAAGACAGGGCAGGCGATTTGCTGGGCGACATAACCAATATACCCAACCTGGCATGGGGGGCATGGACAAGTACCCCGGCAGCCAAGGCAGCTTCAGGCGTGGTCATCGGTCTTTTTGTGTTGGCCTTCCTGAGCCTGCCGCGTATTTTGTTTTCGAGCCTTATACAGGTGCGAAAATTTGCACTGGCGCTGGTAATAGCAGCAGGCCTGATTATCCTCAGCTTTTTTATGCAAACGAACTGGAGCATGGGGCACTTTATACTGCTGCTGCTGCCGCTTAGTATTTTGTTAACGCTATTTCTTTCGGGGCAAATACGAAGTTTGTTTACCGAACTAATTTTTCTCTCATTAGTTTTGTGCACGATTGCGATTCAAATAATTTTTTAAATAATAAACAGATACAGATGAAATTTGGTGTAGTGGTATTTCCGGGGTCCAATTGCGACAAGGATATGATGCATGTACTTGGCAACGTGATAGGAAGCGAGGTGCGCGAAGTGTGGCATAAGGAAACATCGCTGGATGACTTTACTATAGACGACTGTATCGTATTGCCGGGCGGATTCAGCTATGGCGACTACCTGCGCACGGGCGCTATAGCGCGCTACTCGCCTGTAATGCAGGCTGTGATAGAGTTTGCGGCCAAAGGCGGCAAAGTGCTGGGTATATGCAACGGATTCCAGATACTATGCGAAAGCGGGCTGCTGCCGGGCGCACTGCTGCGCAATACCAACAGCCAGTATATCTGCAAAAATGTGTACCTGAAAGTACAAACGAATAAAACGCTGTATACGGCAAAATCGCATGCAGGAGCAATATTGCAAATACCGATAGCGCATGGCGAGGGCCGCTACTACTGCAATGCAGAAACGCTGCAAGAGCTGTATGCCAACGACCAGGTGCTGTTCAAGTATTGCGATGTAAACGGCAATGTAACACCGGAGGCCAACCCGAACGGCTCTTTGGACAATATAGCAGGTATCACCAATGCTACGCGCAATGTGTTTGGCATGATGCCACACCCGGAGCGTGCAAGCGAAGAAGCTATGGGCAATACGGATGGGTTAATACTATTTGAAAGCCTGGTGAGCGCTATAGCGCAGATGGCTTAATCCGCACAAGCTTTGAAGGATTAAAGACAAAAATCATTTTAAAGCATAATTAACTGATAGTTACGGGAGTGTAATTATTTATTGAATAATCTACGCTTCTTGATTAAGGCTGCTTATTTTCGCGCTCATAATATAAATCATCTACATGTTAAACTTAGTGTTATTTGGCCCTCCCGGAAGCGGAAAAGGCACACAGGCTACCAACATCATATCTAAATATAACCTTGTTCACTTAAGCACAGGCGATATGCTGCGTGCCGAAATAGCTGCCCAAAGCACCCTTGGGCTGGAAGCCAAGAAGCTGATGGACAAAGGCGAGTTGGTACCGGATGCGGTAGTAATAGGTATGATAGCCAACAAGCTGGATAGCAATACAACGGCTGCAGGGTTTGTGTTCGATGGGTTTCCGCGTACCGTGGCACAGGCAGAGGCACTGGACCAATTGCTTACAGACCGCAATGCACCCATAAAAACGGTACTAAGCCTGAAAGTGAGCGAAGAAGAGCTTACACGCCGTATACTCGACCGTGGCAAAACCAGCGGCAGGGCAGACGACCAAAACGAAGAGATAGTAAAGAACCGCGTGGTAGAATACAGGACTAAAACAGAGCCATTGGCCAACTACTACAAGGCCCAGGGTAAACTGGATGAAATAGCGGGTGAAGGAAGTGTGTCGGATATATTCGATGCGCTGTCTTCATCAATAGATAAGCACGTATAATTCAATTTAAGTATTTATAAAAAGCCTTCCGGAAAAATACTTTCGGAAGGCTTTTTTCAGTTATTATTGCGCCCTTAAACTCTAAACACTATGAAGAAGTTGATACTTCTGTTTAATATCTGTGTATGCATATGCTTACATATATCAGCCCAGCCATCCGCGTTTAATTTACAAATAGCGCCAGGACCGAGTTCCGAAAACAAAAACCTGATTTATGGCTTTGACCTGATTGGTGCCGGCCAGCAGAGCCCTATGCAATACTAATACTCAAATAATTTTTCAACCCTCAATCAATTAAAAATCAAAAAGCAATGAAAAAGAGCATTCTAATAGTGCTGGCTATGTTTATCTATAGTGCTGCAGTAGTGGCACAGGGCCAAAAAGCTGAACTGGTTTTCGGGGAGATGCCCGGTATAGACCAGGCAAAGTTTTCAGGATACAAACCATTCCGCATACTTGGCAGCGATAAAAATAATATATACGTGTCTTACTCTTCGGGGTCACTTAAGCCAAGTAAGATTATACTTTGCCTGGACTTCAATACACTAAAACAGAAAGCACAAACCGAAATTGGTAACTATACTATAAACGGAACGGAAGTGAAATTTCGGTCCTGCAGTTTCAGTGACGGTAAAATAATAGTAAGATCAATAGGTACAAACAAAAGTACCCAGAACATAGAGGTATATCAAAGTACACTGAACACAGGTACCTTGCAGATGAACAATGATGGCAAATTGATATATTCTACAGATCAAAAGAAAATCAGGGATATTTCTATTTCTACCAGTGCCGATGGCAGTAAGTCAATATTCTATTATAACATGGGTTTTGAAAATGCTAAGGTGCCAGTGATGATTACCTTGTTTGATAATAAAACCAATACCCAGCTGTGGCAAAAAAAGTTTATTCCTGAAACCCAAAGCATAATGGATCAAGGTTACTCTGTGTCCAACTCAGGAAAGATATACCATTTTGCTAAACGCTATAAAAAGGGTAGTGGCACGTTTCCGGTAGAAGAGGTTAATGGTAAGCCTAACTATGATATTGCAATAACGGTAATATCCGATGCTACCAGTGAGCCAAAGAATATAGTGTATGTACAGACAGATAAGTACATAAAAAAATTTGAAGTGGAGTATGACGGCAGCGACCGCCCTTCTGTAATTGCTTTTTGTTCCAATGAGGCTAAGGGCCCGTGCGATGGAATCAGCATAATGACAGTAAACGCACAGGGAGATGCTTTTGACGTAAAGCCTTATCAGTCATTTCCCGGAGGATATACTGTTGACGTAAAGGCTCATCAGTCGTTTCCAGGAGCAAATACTATTGAAAAGGATAATTTGAATGTTATGGTAAGGAATGTAAATGATATAACCTTAACCACGGAGAGGCAGGAAACTGAGGATGCTGTAGTTACCGGTGGCGTTACTTATTTTGAGGATATGACAATATTGAGAACAGGAGAGAATGGCAAGATAAAATGGAAAGCAATTGTTCCTAAAAACCAGGAGAGCACAGGTGCCTCTGTTGCATCAGGCGATCCGTACTCTTATTTCCCTTTTTCGTGGAACAAACAGTCACACCTGATATATAATGATAATCCGGAAAATATAAGCCTTACTGACAACCTTAAAAAATACAGAGGTAAAAATGGAGAAACCGTGTTGGCTACGGTGGATGAAGATGGAAAAGTGACAAAGCAGCTGCTGACAAAAGATAATGGCAATATGGTAATATCACCAAGATACTGCGTAGCTTCTGAAGATAACTGGGTGCTGCTGGTGGGTGAAAAAAATGCCCAATTCCAATTTTCAAAACTCACCTTCAAATAAATTTTCTCAAGATAATCACTACTGTACAAGCAAATTTCATTATGAAAAACATAGTATTATTACTGGTAGCGTTATGCTACTGCACTATCAATTTTGCGCAGGCTCCTAAGGTGGAAATAACACTGGGGCCGGAATCTGATGGTAAAAGATTCAGTGGCCGGCTTGATATTATTGGCAAGGATGCCAATAATATTTATATAACCCATACAGAAGGAACCGGTGTAGGCCAGAAATACTATTTCTCCAAGCTGGATGCCAAAACCATGGCAACAAAGTCGTCTGAAGGAATAAATGAGCATCTGATTGCCGGTGAAAGGACCTTTTTTCAGGATTGCTTTTTGTCGGATGGAAAACTTAACCTGATTACCTACAGAAACAACCGCACGGCAGAAACCGCTATGGTATATAGGGAAACCTTGGATGCGCAAACAATGGAGCCTGCAAATAATGGCAAATTGTTGCTTGAAGCGCCTCAGAAGAAGTTGATGAAAATAGGTAGCCAGGGATTCACAACTATGAATGTTGCCTATACCATAAAAAGGAGTCGCGACAGGAGCAAAATATTACTATACCGCTGCATGGACTATCAAAAGGATATGCCGGCAAAAGTACACATAGCAGTGTATGACAGTGCCTTCAATATGCTGTGGGATCAAAAATTTGAGTTTCCGGGTTACTATGTCATGTCTTTTCTGGATGCGGCGGTAACTAACTCCGGAAAAGTATATACTATCCAAAAAAAGTATTTCGATGGTTATTACCTTGATCAAAAACTAAAAGGGGGCGGTCCAAATTATGACGTGATATTCAGGTGGTTTGACCAGAATACAAAGAAAGTTACCGAGCTGCCAATTACATTTAATCAGTTTCTGGAGGGTTGCAACTTATTGGTAGATAGCAAAGAAAATCCTGTAATAGCAGGCTGCTATTCTTTTTCAGTTGGCGACTTTATGGATATAACGAATTACTATAGTACCAATAGTATTGCAAATACAAGGGCGTCCAGAAAACTGGCGGGAACATTTTATATATTGATAGATACAAAAACCAATACTCTACAGAAAAACTCCTTTAAGCCGTTTTCTACCACAACAGTATTTGCCGGAAACAGTGCGGGCGGTAATACTCCGGTGGTTTTAAGCAAATTAAACAATGGGTCTGATTACGAAATGAAAGACTATGCTTTTTATGAAGCTGTAATGGACGATAATGACGAGGTAATATTACTGGCAGAACAGTTTGCTGTTGATAATGCCTACAATAAAAATGCAGTGTATATGGGTTCCGGATTTGGAACACCACAATCTAACCCACTTACCTACAACTACAACAATGCGCTTATTGTAAGGCTGGCAACTGACGGAAAAATAAAATGGGCCACTGAAGTTCTTAAAAGGCAGAAAACTCAAAACGCAGAAAAGTCGAGATACCTTTTTTCATATTTCGCCTTTATTCAGGGAGGAAATGTTCATGTAATTTACAATGACCATGAAGAAAATAAGGATCAGAAGAGTGATGAAAAGCTAAAAGCATTCAGGGGCAATGACGGAATGACAATGATGGTATCGGTGGATATAAACGGGAATCAAGCCAAGCAGCTACTTATAGACCAGCAGGATATAGAAGTAATGATATCACCTGACCTGTGTAAAAAAATAGATGACAGAAATGCATTGCTGTTCGGGGTTTGGAAAGGGAGTCATCAGGTAGCAAAGCTTACTATCAAATAGTGGTGATTGAAAAATAATCGCATAGTTTTTCATCCTTCTTTATTATACTTATTATTACTATCTAAATTTAAAACACCAAAAAATAACAAATGAAAAAAATCCTATTCCTGTTGATGGCAGCATGTATTGCTGAAACAACAAGTGCCCAAAAGACCCAGATAGAACTGAAGTACGGACCGGAAATAGACAGCAAACGATTTAGTGGAGCCTTGGATATAATGGGCGGTACAGATAAGAACCTATTCATAAAGCATATGGAACAAAAAGGCATGTTCGGTGGCTTCAGGACCATCTTTGCAAACCTGGACATTAATTCCCTTTCGCTTAAGGGCAGTAGTGAACTAAAAGACCTGAAAGCTGATGGAGAGGAAGTAGAGTATTCAGATGCAGCAATGATAGATGGCAAGCTTACGCTGTTTACCTACAGGCATGATAAAAAGGACAGAAGTGGTATGCTATACCAGCAAACAGTGAATACCACTACTATGATGCCTAACAGCGATGCAAAGCTGGTAATAGAGGCAGAGGAAGGCAAAGTGGCCTCAGGTATGTTTGCAGGATACGCTGGCCGTGGCCAAAGGTCAAATGCCCTAAGGTCGGGCTTTGATATCACCTATAGCAGGGATACATCAAAAATATTGGTTTATAAGCAATTGCCATTTGATAAAGAAGGCCCTGCCAAGGTTATGCTTGCGGTGTATGATAAAAGCATGAAGCAAATATGGAAGAAGGACTTTGCCCTGCCATATAACGACAACCTGTTTTCTATACTTGATTATAGCATAGACAATTCAGGGAAAGTATATGCCCTTGGGAAACTCTATAATGATAAAATGAAAGAAAGCAGAGGTGGAGATGTTAACTATCAGCTGAAGCTGGTTGCTTTTGATAACAATAGCCTGAAGCCAAAGGATATGAACATATCGCTAAGCGATGATAAGTTTATAAGGGATGCAATGCTTTTCATTGATAAAAAAGGTACGCTTATAGTAACAGGGTTATATACCAAAGCGCGTTACAGAGGTGTTGCAGGCTCTTTTTATATAACGGCTGATGGAGGCTCGATGTCTGTAAAAACTACATCGTTCAAAGACCTTCCCGTAACTGTGCTTACCCAGAACATGAGCGACAGGAAAGCTTCAAAAGTAGAAGACAGAATTGCAGAGGGAAAAGATGTGGAACTGGCATCTTACGATTTTGATAAGGTGATATTTGATGATAACGGAGAGGTTACGCTTTTTGGAGAGCAATACTATGTTACCACACATACCGTTACAAGTGGTAATACTACGCGCACCGTTTATACATACCACTACAATGATATTCTGGTAGTAAGGGTAGCTGCCGATGGCACTATCAGCTGGAGCAAGCTAGTGCCTAAAAGGCAGCTGACAAGTGGTTCTACCATGTTATTCTCCTACTATGCTACTGTACGCAATGGAAATGTGTATGTAATATACAATGACAATTTCAAGAATATGGATGTGGTGGAAGAAGGTAGATTCAAAGCTTTTGGCGGCGGTGAAGGTGCCACGGTAATGGTGACTTTTGATAATAAAGGCAATTCCAGCAAACAACTGCTGGTAGACGGAAAGGCTGACGTGGAAACAATGATTGCACCACGCGCATGCAGGAAATTAGATGCGAACAATATTTTGCTGTTTGGTGTATGGCGCAAAACACACCAGTTTGCAAAACTTACTTTTAAATAGGCTTTCAGTAGCTTCAAGTTGAAGGCGGCCGGATCCGGCCGCCTTTTTTATTGTTGCCTACCGAGATATGTAATATTGATACCACACATTTGGCCTTGCGAAATGCACAGATAATGAACTAAAGTCCTTATTTAGCAATTATGTTATTTCTACTCGGCAGCATTGTACTTACTTCGTATCTCATTCTCTCCTTCAAGGTACTGGAGAGGTTGGGTATATCTGTGCTGCAGGCTATCATCTTCAATTATTTTGCCTGTGTAGTAACAGGGGCTGTGGTTTCAGGTTCATTGCCCATCAATGCAGAGGGTATACAACAACCATGGTTCCCGTGGGCCATAGTAACTGGTACTATGCTGATTATTATGCTGAATATAATCGGTGTCTGCACACAAAAGATAGGTGTGTCGGTAACGACAGTTGCCAATAAACTATCGCTGGTAATACCATTTATTGTTTCCATATTCCTATATAAGGAGGATGCGGGGGCGCTGAAAATAACAGGGGTAATCATTGCATTGATAGCAGTAGTTTGCACCAGTTACTCACCCCAAAAAGAACAAGGCGGCAAATCTACACCCCTGCTTCTATTGGTGGTGTTGCCAGTGGTATTGTTCATGGGGAGCGGCATATTGGATAGCATAATAAAGTATGTAGAAACTACCCACCTGAACGATGGAAACAATGATGCCTTCCTGATAGCCTGCTTCCTGACGGCGGCCGTATTGGGAAGTTTCATGCTTATGTACAAAATAGCTACGGGAAGCGAAAAGTTTGATGCGCGTAGCATACCGGCAGGCATACTGATAGGAGTGCCTAACTATTTCTCTATATGGTGCCTTATACATGTATTGAAAGCAAATGCCGGCAATAGCTCTGCGATTATCCCAATCAACAATATGGGCATCGTATTGCTTTGTACTTTGGTAGCGGCTGTGTTTTTTAAAGAGAAGCTAAGCAAGCTGAATATTGCCGGCATTGCGCTGGCAATTGTATCTATAGCCCTTATCTCTTTTGGATAAGGCGGGTGCTATTACTCTCCTGACATTTTTATAATCATCTCGAACTCACTATCGCGCACAGGTTGTACGCTCAGTCGGCTTAGTTTTAATAAGGCCATTTCCTGTAGCAAAGGATGCGCTTTTATCTCAGCAAGCGGTATTGGTTTTTTCAGGGTGCTTTTATACGTTACATCTACTACTACCCAAGCGGTTTCTTCCGTAGTAGGGTCCTGGTATGCCTCTTTGGTCACCTTTACCAGGCCAACCACTGCAGGGTTGGTAACGCTATGGTAAAACAGGCAGATGTCGCCCTTTTTCATGGCTTTCAGGTTGTTTCGGGCCTGATAGTTTCGGACACCACTCCAAAAGGTTGTTTTGTCCTTTTTCATATCTTCTATAGAGTAAGTAGAGGGTTCTGATTTTATAAGCCAGTAAGCCATATAGGAGGTTTAACTTTTGGTATGTTCTTAGTTTACTTTCAGGCTCTGTGCGCCGGCCTTGCGGGCAGGGTAAAGCGATGCTAAGCTACTGATAATTACTACGGTAAAAAAGGTAAGTACTACATCTGATATACGAATGGAAACTGGGTAGGCATCTACCACAAAGCTACCACCACCATCGTTCAGCTTTATGAAGCCAAAATGCTGCTGCAGCAGACATAACAACAGTCCAAGTCCAAGTCCCGAGAATGCTCCGATACAGCCTGTCAAGATACCCTCCAGCAGAAAAATGTTTCGGATGTTGGATTCATTGGCACCCATAGCCTTGAGTATGGAAATGTCCTTGTGCTTCTCCATTACAAGCATGGACAGGGAGCCAATAATATTGAAAGAGATAATGAGCATGATGAAGGTAAGAATAGCAAACACTGCCCAGCGTTCCATTTTTATAACCCTGAATAGAACTTCGTTCATTTCGAGCCGGGTGCGCACCACGAAATCGTTGCCGAGCGATGCCTTTAGCTGTTCGCGCATGGATTCTTCGTTGGTGCCGGGTTGTAACTTTATCTCATAGGCAGACACAGCATTTTCTTCTCCCAATAGTTCCTGCACCAGACCAAGGGATACGAAAACGTACTTCGAGTCAAACTCTTGCTGCAGCATAAAAATACCGGCAGGTAATACAGTAGTCGAGCTGAATGCATCTTCAGGAAGCAGTACGCTTTTAACGCCTTTGCGTGGTACTTTAATGCCGAGTAGCTCAATACCGCGTTCGGGTTCTATATTTAGTGCCAGGTTTAGGTTTGCGCCTATTACTGCATAGTTGGCGCGTGCATCTTCCAGTATAAACTCTCCCTGGTATAGGAAGTCCTGCACCCTGTTTACATGGGTATAGTTGCTGTCTACTCCCTTTATAACCGCAAGAGTAGCTTTGTCGTTGTATTCCAGGTAAGCATTTTCTTCCAGTGTTTTGGTAATGCCTGCCACGCCTTTGGTTCGCAGTACTTTGGTAAATAGCTCGGGAGTATCTTCAAATGTTTTACCCAGTTTTGATGTAACCGTAAGCTGCGGGTAAAAAGCACTATAGAGGTCGGTTACAAGCCCTTCAAATCCATTAAAAACGCTTAGCACCACAATTAGCGCAAATGCTCCTACGCCCATGCCCACCATGGATATGGCAGATATGATATTGATAGCATTGGTAGATTTCTTAGAGAAAAGATACCGCTGCGCTATGCGTATGGCAAACATCTATTGTTTCAAAGGCTTTGGTGGCAGTTTATGACTCTGTTTCGGGAGCTTTATCTTTATCCGGGTCCGATTTTATTTCGCGGAATATTTCTTCCATACGGTAAACGTAATCCATGGTATCATCTATATAAAACTCCAGTTCGGGGATTTTGCGCAGCTGGTGCCTTAGCTTGTCGCCCAATATCTTGCGAAGCTCATAAGTGCGCTCCTCGAAAATGCCCAGGATGTGCTGCTTGTCATCTGCATTGAATATGCTCAGGTAAAAGCGCGCTATGCTCAGGTCGCTGGTCACTATCACCTTTGGGATGCTCACCAAAGCTTTGCCAAACAATCCTTTCAGTTCACGATTTATAATGTCGGCAAACTCTTTCTGAATTAGCGTGCCTATTTTTTGTTGTCTTCTTGTATCCATACTTCACAATTGTTTTCCGGTCGATTTCCGAAAATTATGCTGCAAATATATTGATGATGATAGATAAGTAGCCACAATATTCTCTAAATGCAAAATGCCCGTA
>DLGO01000127.1:16003-18302 GCA_002482725.1 Bacteroidetes bacterium UBA7692
GATTCTCACGGGCATTTTGTATAATTTTTCAGGCCATTTCTGCCAGTCATGCGTCAAATTTGTAACCGATACCTTTGATAGTTTTAAAATAGTCGTCACCTAGTTTTTCGCGCAGCTTGCGTATGTGTACGTCTATGGTGCGGTCGCCTACTATGGTATCGTTACCCCATACGCGGCTCAATATTTCTTCGCGCTTGAATACACGGCCGGGCTTGCCTATCAGCAGGTTAAGCAGTTCAAACTCCTTACGAGGTAGAGATATTTCCTGAGAATCTTTGATGACCATGTAGCGGTCGCGGTCTACTTCTATACCTCCTACCTTTATTTTAGTGATGTTCTCGGTATTCTCCAGGCGGCGCATTAGTGCGCGGATACGGCTGATAAATACACGTGGCTTGATAGGCTTAGTAATATAATCATCGGCACCTACTTCAAATCCCGCTATTTNNAATCTTCATCGCGGGCAGTCAGGAAAGTGATAATGGTGTTTTTAAACTCGGGCATGGAGCGTAGTTCGCGGCATGTTTCTATACCGTCCAGCTTAGGCATCATCAGGTCCAGGATAATGATGTGCGGGTTTACTTTCTTGGCTACTTCCAGGCTTTCCAGGCCATTGGATGCAGTATATACCCAAAATCCTTCGCGCTCCAGGTTGTACTTCATGAAATCGAGTACATCGGTTTCGTCATCTACCAGCAAAATCTTAATATCATTCGTTTCCATTAACCTAAAGTTTATGCAAAATTAAAGTGTCAGTATTACGCCTATGTTAAGCGATGCTTATTAGTTGGTACTTTTTTACTTGTAATATGGTTGTTTGAGGCATTTAGCAATGTTAAATAAATTAATTACTATATGCGTGCCTGTTATTGCTGTTCTTCTTCCATCAGCCGGCTAATTTCATTAGCTCCGTGGTTGTCCGATTTGGCTAATTCTTCTATTATATTTTGCTTGCTTTGGTGATCGCGGTTCTGGCTTATTTTCTTTACGGCATCTATTTTCGTAACGGTAAGCGAGAAGCCAACTATGCCGCGCATATCTGCTGCCAGCATTTTCTCAGGTAGCTTGTCAAATTCTAGTCCTCCTTGGATATGTGCTTCGTGGCTGTTCATCGTGGTCCGCATCAGTTCCGTAAGTGCATCACCCTCTATGCGTTTGGTAGTGCCATACAGGTGCACTGCTGTGTAATTCCATGTGGGCACATTGGGTTGGGTGTACCATGCAGGCGATACATAAGCATGCGGACCGTGAAAAATCGCTAAAAATTCAGTGTCCGTACCTATAGTGTTGCGTTGCTCATTTGCCTTAGAAATATGGCTGAATAGCGTAATGGTTTTATCGTCGGATTGTAGCAAAAACGGTATGTGCGTAGCCATCAGGTGTTTTTGGGAAGGGCATACCAGTATGCCGAAATGATTGGCCCGTATGAAACGGATTATCTCATTCCTGTCTGTTTCGCGGTATTGTTCTGGTACATACATTGGCACGAAAGTAGTATCTTGCGCTTAGAAGCAGTATAGTATGTTAGATTTAATCCTTTTGATAGTTTTTGGTGTGATATTGCACAGGCTTGCTGTGCAAAAAGGCGAGAGCCCGGGAAAATGGATCATGCGTATGGTATTCAGCTATCTTGTTCTTGCATTTACCCTTGTAGGCATATCCATGTTTTATATGGGTACGGATGTGTTTATAGACCCCGATAAAATAAAACAGGTAGTGCCATTTATGACGATATGCCTGGCCGGGCTTATCGGAATATTCCTGATATTGCGTTACAAGCTTACGGGCATGGATGATGTGGAATATTATGATGAGGATCCCAAGGATACTGAATTGCCTAAGAAGGATTTTAGTCATTTTCGTTAAGTGTCTATGATAGACTATCTGATAGTAGGACAAGGGTTGGCGGGAAGCCTGCTTGGCTGGCACCTGCTGAAACAAGAAAAGAACATACTGATAATAGATGAGGCAAGCGGGAATTCATCTTCGCTTGTAGCTTCGGGTATTATAAATCCTATAACAGGCAAACGTTTCAGTAAGTCATGGCAGGTAGATGAATTTATGGCAGAGGCCATAAGCACTTATCAGGAAATAGAGGCGCAATTTGGCATTTCGTGTTTGAAGCACCAGCCCATATTCCATGTATTGAATTCGGTAGAGGAAGTGAATGAGTGGAGCCTGAAATCCGCTACACTTGGCTATGAGCAATACCTGAGCTCTACAGAGATTGCCCGCTATGATGAGCAGAAGCTGGTGAATCCCTTTGGTGGATTTCATGTAAATAAATCGTATAGGATAG
>DLGO01000127.1:18331-67850 GCA_002482725.1 Bacteroidetes bacterium UBA7692
TACTTGGGGCGATGACAAATTACTTTGAAGGCAGAGGGATTTTGGTAAAAGGAGTGTTTGAGGAAGCCGCCTTAGAAATTGAGGAAAGACATATTGCCTATAAAGATATTGAAGCCAAGGAAATCATTTTTTGCAATGGGGTGAATGCACTGGGCATGGAATTGTTTAAGCATGTGCCATTCCAGCCAGCCAAGGGCGAATGCCTGCTGGTAGAGATACAGGATTTTTACGCAAATGAAGTGATACATGGTGCAGCGGTCATATCGCCTACCGTAGATAAGGATGTATATTACGTAGGCAGCTCATACCAATGGAAGTATGAGGACGATAAGCCCACGGAAGCAATAGGTGCTGAACTGAAAGAGAAACTTGAGAAAACCATACGCTGCGGATATAAGCTTGTAGGCAGAAAAGCTGCTGTAAGACCGGCAGTGAAGGATAGGCGACCTTATATAGGAAGACACTATAAATACGGCAATGTATTGCTGTTTAACGGGCTGGGAACAAAAGGATTTTCGATGGCGCCATATTTTGCCAAACATTTTTGTGAATATTTGCTTCACCGGAAGCCACTACCTGTTGAAGTGGACATGAATAGATTTTTGAGTAATGCAGTACACTGATTTAAAGGTTTTATACGAAGACAACCATTTGCTGATAGTAAATAAGCCAAATGGTGTGCTGGTGCAGCCCGACAAGGGTGGTAATACTAATATGGAAGATATTGCCAGGGATTATATCAAATACACTTACAAGAAACCGGGAAATGCTTTTATAGGCATTCCGCATAGGCTGGACAGACCCGTGAGTGGGGTATTGATGCTTTGCAAAACCAGCCGTGCCTTGAAGCGCATCAACGAAATGCTGCGTAACAGGGAGATACAAAAGACCTATTGGGCGGTAGTAGAAGCTAAACCTGAACAGGAAGAAGGATTGCTGACGCACTACCTGCGCAAAAATGAAAGCACCAATCTGTCCAAAGCCTTCCCTACAGAAGTTAAGGGTTCATCGAAGTGTCAGCTGGAGTATAAATTCCTGAAGAGTAGTCAATATTATCACCTGCTGGAGGTAAATCCCCTAACCGGAAGGCACCATCAGATAAGGGTACAACTATCTACCATGGGTTGCCATATAAAAGGCGATGTGAAGTATGGTGCCAAACGAGCTAATCCTGACCAATCCATACACCTGCATGCAAGGGCATTGTCATTCATACATCCTGTAAAGGACGAGCCGATGTATGTAGTGGCAGAGCCAAACCTGCAGGATAAAGTATGGGCGGCGGTAATGCCCGACAGTAAGTAGGCTTACCAATCCTTTTCTATTTTTACATCTATCGGCTTAGCATTGGCTTTCTGCATTTTCTGATTGGCCTTTTGCTCTTCGTTTTGCAGTGCCTGTAGCAGGCGCTCTGCCTCCTGTTTGGTTAGTTTGGATTGTTGTGGCTGTGGCTTTTTGTCACCGTCTTTGTCGCCATTTTTATTGTCGGCATTCTGGTCTTTATCTTTGTCGCCTTTATCGTCTTTCTGGTCCTTGTTATCTTGCTTTTTATCGTCCTTTTTGTCCTCTTTCTTGTCCTCTTTCTTATCGTCTTTTTTGTCCTGGTTCTTATCCTGGTTTTGGTTTTTCTGCCTTAGCATTTCGTTGGCATAAGCCAGGTTGTACTTGGTGTCAGCATCTTTTGGGTTCTGCTTCAATGCGCTCTTGTAGGCATTAACTGCTTCCTCATATTTTTTCTGTTCCAGATAGGTGTTGCCCAGGTTATGGTATGCTTTGGCTTTAATGTTTTTATCGGGATTTGTTTGGGCTGAAAGCTGGAATTGTTTGGCTGCTTCTTCATAGCGCTGCTGCTTCAGCAGGGCATCACCGAGATTGAAAGTTGCCTCGGGCATATTGTTCTTTTTCTCCAGTGCCTTACGGTAACTAACCTCTGCTTCAGCATATTTTTCCTTGTTGAAGTCTTTGTTGCCGGAGCGCGTAAGCTGGCGGTCGTCCTGTGCCATAAGAACGGACGAGCAAAGCACAAGTAAGCCAGGTAGGCCAAGGCGTTGGGGTAACAATAATTTAAAAAAGTACTTCATGTTCAATCCTTTATTCTGTTTCAGCTACACTTTATATTTTGAAAGAGAAGTTGCTTTTGCGCTCATTTATCAGGTATTCCAGCACCAGCAGGAAAAGCGCTATAGATAAGCACCATTGAAACTGATCATTGAAATCTGTGAATACATATTCCTCGAATGTCTTGCTGCTGATACCGCCCAGTTCTTTAAGTATGGCATCTATGGCTTCGTCGCCTGTGCCTATGGTATAGGCCTTGCCGTTGCCTTTTGCCGCCAGCTCTTTCATCATGCCGATG
Source organism: Bacteroidetes bacterium UBA7692 (assembly GCA_002482725.1). Classification (GTDB taxonomy): domain Bacteria; phylum Bacteroidota; class Bacteroidia; order Chitinophagales; family LD1; genus UBA7692. Next base: position 20,688 of record DLGO01000127.1, read on the forward strand.
TTCATTTTAGACAATACAATGTTGCCTTCAGCATCGCGTTTGTAGTCCCCTTGTACACCATTGGTATATACAGGAATAGGGCCGCCCTCTTCGGTGCCTATGCCGAGTACAAATGTTTTTACCCCTTCTTTTGCAGCGGCCTCAATCACTTCTGCCGCGCCACCCTCATTGTCTTCGCCATCTGTAATTATGATAAGCGCCTTGTGTTTTGTTTCACCTTTTACAAAACTTTCACGGGCCAGTTCTGCTGCTTCTGCTATGGCTGTACCTTGGGTAGGTACTGTTTCCGGCCCCAGGGTTTTCAGGTACATGCGCGCAGAGGAGTAGTCTACAGTAAGCGGCATTTGCAGATAAGCACGGCCTGCAAATACGATTATACCCAGGCGGTCGTTGTTGAGCTTTTCTATAAAGTTGTTGATGAAATTTTTGGCACGTAGCAAGCGGTTGGGCTTCACATCTTCAGATAGCATGCTTTTGCTTACATCCAGCGCTACTATCACATCTATACCCTGGCGCTTTACCTTTTCCATTTTGCTGCCTATCTGTGGGTTAGCTATGCCCAAGATAAGAAATACATAAGCGAGGCTCCATAATACAAATTTCAGTATATGCTTTTTAGCAGATGCTTTTGGTGCCAGTTGTGCAGTAAGCTCAGGGCGGCCAAATGCCTTTAGCTTCCGGCTGCGCCAGCGCAAAAACCACAGAAAGGCCAGCAGCATTGGCAGCAAAGCTGTCAGCAGCCATAAATATTGAATGTGTTCGAATCTAAACATACAGCTTTGGTTACGGTATACTTTTTACAAAAACAAAGCGGAGAATGAATTCCAATAATAGCAGCAAGCCTGCCGCTATGGCAAATACATAGAATTTTTCAGTTTTATGCTCGTAGGCATTCACTTCTATTTTGGTCTTCTCCAGTTTGTCTATCTGCTCGTATATATCTTTCAGCTTCTTGTTGTTATTGGCCCGAAAGTATTGGCCGCCTGTCTTTTTAGAGATGTCCTTCAACACGGCTTCATCTATCTGCACTTCGGCATAGTCGAAAACGAGGTCGCCGTTTTGGTTCATACCTACGGGTGTGTATGCCTGTCCATTGGTACCTATGCCAATGGTATAAACGCGTGCGCCAAACTGCAGGGCAATATCGGTAGCAGTAGCCGGGTCTATTAATCCTTTGTTGTTGACACCATCCGTCATCAGGATGATTACTTTGCTTTTACTCTGTGATTCTTTCAGGCGCTGCACACTGGTGGCCAATCCCATACCTATAGCGGTACCATCTTCCAGGACGCCATTTTTGACCGCTTTCAATTGGTTTTTTACAATGGCATGATCTATTGTAACCGGGCATTGGGTAAAGCTTTCACCTGCAAACACCACCAGGCCAATACGGTCGTTTTTGCGTGCATCGATAAACTGCAACGCTTCTTTTTTTGCTGCTTCCAGTCGGTTTGGCTTAAAGTCCTGCGCCAGCATGGAGGTAGAAATGTCTATAGCCATTACAATATCAATACCTTCGGTAGTTACCTTTTCTTCATCGTATGATGATTGCGGGCGCGCCAGGGCTGCTAAAAGCAATGCGAAGGCAGCAATGCGCAATACGGGCAATAACTGCTTTAATCGTGCGCTAAAAGGCACAGGCAATTTGCTGATAGCAATAGAGTTGGATACCGTAAGGGTAGGGTAGAGCTTGTTTCGCCTGATATACCACCAGGCAGCACCTAGTATTATGGCAACAGGTATGAGCCAAAGAACCCACTTGTCGGCCCATGTATAACTCCATAAGTTTGAAAGAATGCTCAATCGTAAACTCATTTCTTCTTCTTTTTTGCAACTGTCGGATTAGCAGGTGCTTCAACCGGTTTGGTTAGCTTTACTATATCATAGGCATACACCATGCACTTCTGGTGTTCATCGTACATAGGTGTCATCTTGGCAAATTTTACCAGGTCCGATAACTTTAATATCTCTATCATTTTCTGCTGCGCATCTGCCGGAAAATCATCTCGGGCTATCATCTCGCGTATTTCATCTGTTGTGCTTTCCATGGCCTGCAGGTCGTAGCGGTACTCCATATAAAGACGGAGGATGTCCGTAAGCCTTGTGTAGTATGCCTTCACTTCATCTTTTTGCCAAAGCTTTTCAGCATCCAGTATGCGTAGTTCTTTGTCGGCCCACATATGCGCAGGTTCTTTAGGTTTTGGCCTTGCTTGTTTTTCTTCCGGTTTCTTTTTGTATTTCCTGTATAGCCATATAGCCAGAATAATAAGCGCAATTGCCAATATTCCTCCAAGTATATAGGGTAGGAAATCCTTTAGCCTTAATGCTACATCCAACGGTGCCTTTATAGGCTTGATTGGTTTTGCAGTATCTACTGCCAATGTATTTACCGTTACTACAGATGCTTCGCTGATAGTAGAATCCGCAGTGCCGTTTTCTGTATAGAACAGTTTTTGCGATGGTATGGAGTAAGCGCCTGAATCGTAAGCCGCTACCAACAGTTGCTGGCTTATCAATGTTTCCGAACCTGCTTTTACAGTGTCGAATTTTCCTTTTTCAAGAATTTCAAATTTGCCAAGGGTGTCCCTTAGCTCCGGCCATTTCAGGGTTTTGTTGCCGCTGTATTTGGCCACAAACTTTATGCCCAGAGGGTCTCCTATAGTAATGTTATTAGAGTCGGGGCTTGCTGTAAATGTAACTTGTGCGGAAACGCCTATGCTGAAGCATGTCGTCAGCAAGAGCAATGTGCCGCAGGCAATACGGTAATAAGTTTGTATTAAAAGCTTGCTCATCTTTTCGACTCCCTTTTTTTGAACATGTTCATGAGCGCTATTACATAGTTTTCGGAGGTATTGATGCTTACCAGCTCGGCCCCGCATTTGCCAAAAAGCTCCTTGGTAGCTTTGCTATGCTCTGCAAACCATTTCGCATAGTTGGTGCGCACTTCTTTGCTGGAAGTATTTACCCAGATTTCTTTTTTTGATTCAGCATCTACCATGCGTGCAAGGCCTATGTCGGGCAACTCTGTTTCGTGCTTGTCGAAAACCTTGATGCCCACCAGGTCGTGGCGTTTAGAAGCAATGTTGAGCGCATCTTTATAGCTGCTGGCGCACATAAAATCGCTCATGACAAATGCAATGGATTTTTTCTTCATCACATTGTTGAAGTATTTTAATGCTTCGGCAATGTTTGTGCCTACATGCTTCGGGTGGAAGTCGTATATCTCGCTGATGATGCGCATGATATGGCTCTTTCCCTTTTTTGGCGGAATGAATTTTTCTACGGTATCGCTGAAGAATATAACACCGACCTTATCATTATTAGTAATGGCAGAGAACGAAAGCACACCGCCTATTTCTGCCAGTATCTTGTTCTTGAATTCCGTCTGGGTGCCGAAAAAGCTTGAACTGCTTACATCAATAAGCAACATTACCGTCAGCTCGCGCTCCTCCTCAAAAACTTTTACGAATGGTGTCTTCAGCCTGGCGGTTACGTTCCAGTCTATGGCGCGTATATCATCGCCATACTGGTATTCGCGCACCTCGCTAAAGCTCATGCCCCGCCCCTTGAAAGCCGAGTGGTAGCTGCCCGAAAAGACCTGATTTGAAAGCTTGCGGGTTTTAATCTCAATCCTTCTGATGGCTTTCCGTTTTTCTCCCTCTTCTTTTTCCTGATTGCCCGGGTTAACCTTATTGCTTTTTTTGTCTTGCATAAGTAGCATCAGTTAATATTACTAAGGAACCTCTACAGCGTTCAATATTTCGTTTACCACTTCTTCGCTGGTGATGTTCTCTGCCTCTGCCTCGTATGTAAGGCCAATACGGTGGCGCATCACATCATGGCAAACTGCGCGCACATCTTCAGGTATTACATAGCCCCTTCTTTTTATAAAGGCATAGGCTTTGGCAGCAAGGGCCAGGTTGATGCTGGCACGTGGGGAGCCGCCATAGCTGATCAGCGATTTTAGCTTGTTCAGTTTGTAGTCTTCCGGCTTGCGCGATGCAAAAACTATGTCGAGTATGTAGCGCTCTATTTTTTCGTCCATGTATACCTCGCGTACTGTTTTGCGCGAAGTAGCTATTTGTGCCTTATCCACTACAGGATTTATAACCACAGCATTATTGCTCATGCTCTGGCGTATGATAAGCTGTTCCTCTTCTTTTTTAGGATAGGTGATTACCACTTTCAGCATGAAGCGGTCTACCTGAGCTTCTGGCAATGGATAGGTTCCTTCCTGCTCTATTGGGTTTTGCGTAGCCAATACCAAAAAGGGATCATCCAGCTTGTAGGTATGTTCACCTATGGTCACTTGCTTCTCCTGCATGGCTTCCAGCAGGGCAGACTGTACTTTAGCCGGGGCACGGTTTATCTCATCTGCCAGCACGAAGTTGGCAAATACAGGTCCTTTCTTTACGGCAAATTCGTTTTCTTTCTGGTTGTATATCATAGTACCTACCAGGTCGGCAGGCAATAGGTCGGGTGTAAACTGTATACGACTGAACTTGCCGTGTATAGCTTGTGAAAGGGATTTGATGGCCAGGGTTTTTGCCAGGCCCGGAACACCCTCCAGCAATATGTGGCCGTTGGCCAGTAGAGCAAGTATCAGTCTTTCTGCCATGTATTTCTGGCCTACTATTACTTTGCCCAGCTCCATGGTAAGGATGTCTACAAATGCACTTTCTCGGTTGATGCGATCATTGAGCTCGCTGATGTTTACAGATGTCGGTGTTGACGAGATTATTTCCATAAAAATAAGTGATATGATTGCTTGTTGTTAGTTCTACAAGGTGTGCGAATATAAGCAGGTCTTACGTTTCAGTATTTTGTAACGCGTAAATTTTTGTTAAGCGGATTACTTCCTTGGCAAAAATTAGGAAGCAGTAAGGTTGTGAGTTCTAATCCGGGATTAGAATTTATAGGCAAATCCTATACCCAAGACCTCTGCGATCTGCACGCCCCTTCGGGTAACAAGTGATTTAGATCCATCTGGATTTTCTATAGTGTCCTGGAATCCGTCTTTGTTCTTATCAACCGGTACAGCCTCTCTCCAGCGGTATTTTATACGCCAGAAAAGTGTGGCGCTGATGTATTTATTTACTTTGAAAACTACATCATTCTGCCAGTCAACATCCACTTGCTTGCGGGCCTCTTTGCGCAATTGGTCAGGAGATAGCTTTTTAGTTTGGTCTACACCAAAAGCGCTGTCGTTCAGCGATAGTGGGAAGGTATAATCATAGAAAAGCTCCAGCTGTGTTTTGTAGTTTACGTTCTTTACGATGTCTTTCTGGAAGTTGGCTTTTACGTAAGCACCTACACCTGCCAGTACAGGAGAGCCCTGTTTCAATCCATAAGAAACTTCATTTACGCGTTGGTAGCGGTCTTCTACTGGCACATTCGAAATCCTTACCTGGCTTCTGTCTACTATTGTCAGGTCACCTGTTACGGGTGACATAAACAGTGTAAAGTATTCTGTAGGTTTATAGGTGAAACCAAGTCCCAGCTTCATAAATGCCGGGCCTGCAAATTTTGAAGTAAGTGTTTTGGAATACTCCTTGCCTGTGCTGTCCAGCTTGTAACCATAACCACCGGCAAACTGTGTTTTGAAATTGACCAAAATGGAAACCTCCATTTTTTTGCCGATGGCATAACCCGCCTGGGTATTTATTTGTAACAAGTCATCACTTTTTTTGAAAGGGTACCTTCTATCAGGCACACTCTTATAGCGGCCAAGTGCCACCATGCCATACTTTGCTTCCAGGTTGTTGTCCCAGCTCCATTTGCCTTTTTTGAATTTTGCAAAGCCGGCAGCGTTGCAGTTAATACTTAGTGCAAATTGGTTGCCCGGTACCCATTGGTAGTATGCTGCCTGGCTGGCTGATACGCCAACGAACCCTCCAAACTGCCATGTACTGTCTTTGTTAAAAAGTACTGCCTGAGAATAACTGCTAATTGTACAACCAATTACCAAAAGAAATAGCACGTAAAGTTTGTTCATAATCAACGACTTAATTAAAAAAGGGCTGCAAAGAAAAACAATTTGGCTTAAATGGAGGGGAATTAGTAAAAAATGATGCATGTGTTAAAAATGGTACTTTGTATTGCATAGTACAATGTTATGGTTGTATCTTTGCATTGTACATTACAAAAAGTACATAGTGATATGGATGTAGAAAATTCGAAAGCACAGATGCGCAAGGGGGTCCTGGAACTCTGCATACTGGCCACACTGGAGGATGGGGAGAAGTACCCATCGGAGATAATAGAAAGGATGAAGGGCGCAGACCTGCTGGTGGTAGAAGGTACACTTTATCCTTTGCTTACCAGATTAAAAAATGAGGGGCTGTTAAATTACCAATGGGTAGAGTCGACCGGGGGGCCTCCCAGGAAATACTTTACCCTTACAGAAGCGGGAAAGGATTTCCTGCAACAGCTAACCCTGGCCTACAACGATATGAGTGCAGCAGTAGCAAAAATTTTACTGAAGAAATAACGAACATACCTAACTAAAAATAGAAAAGATGAAAAAGACATTTTCGATAAACCTTGGCGGCAGGCTGATAAATATAGATGAAGACGCCTACGAAGTATTGCATAAATACCTGGAGGCGCTAAAGCAGAGATTCGGCAACGAGTCGGAACGCAATGAGATAGTGCATGATATAGAATCACGCTTTGCAGAGTTGGTACTGGCAGCAATACACGGGGTGAAGGATTCTGTAGGTATAGCAGAGGTAAATGCAGCTATAGCACAAATGGGGTCTCCGGAAGCTATAGCAGGGGAGGAGCAAACTACAACTACAAATACAGGGAAGCAACAAGCTGAACAGAAAAGAGAAGAAGTATATAGCGTAGCTAAGAAGTTATTCAGGGATGGGGATGATAAGGTATTGGGTGGCGTTATTAGCGGTCTGGCCCATTATTTTGGTTTAGGTGACCCTACATGGCTGCGTATTGCAGCTTTTGCCCTGGCTTTCTTTAGTATAGGTTCTCCTGTGTTGGTGTATGTGGTGCTGTGGATTGTAATACCGGAGGCGGCAACAACGGCTCAAAAGCTGCAAATGCGCGGGGAACCCATAAATATAAATAACATAGAGCGCGAAGTAAGGGATGCCGTGAACCGGGTAGGCGAATGGGGCAGAAAGCAAACTGTAGCAGATAAAATATTGCATGTGGGTGGCAGGTTGGCCATCGGATTTGTAAAAATAGTTTCTGTTATCGCCATTATATTTTGTCTGATGGGGTTAACTGTAACAATGGCTACTTTCCTGGGTGTGTTTACTTTCTCTTCGCTGCCGGATATAAGGGAGTATGGTGCTTTGCTCACAGATTCTCATACCCAGCTGCTTGCTATACAAGTGGGGCTGTTCCTCCTGATAGCTACGCCTTTAATCGCCATTATTTTCAGCGCATTCAAATTTTTGTCGGGCAACTCAAATGGCTTGAGGATAGTAGGTGTTATCCTGTTCCTGCTTTTTGTTACGGGTGTTGCTATCACTGGTTATAATGGTGTTTGGGCGGGCAATGAGTTTAGTACTACTGCCACCAAAAAAGTAAGAATACCGCTACCGAATGTGGGGGATACCTTGTATGTGCAGCTTCCTGATTCTGTGTCAGAGAACGGTGATGATAATGATTACATCAGGTACAGGGGTTTGGGCAATTTCTCCCTTAACGGCCCTGATATAAGAACCGAAAACGGATACATGATAGAAATGCCTGATGTAGAGATCATGGTAAGCGACAATGACTCGTTTTACATAGAAGAAGTGATCAATAGCCAAGGGCCAAACAAGAGAGGTGCTTTCAGGAATGCGAGTTCAGTAATTTACTCATTCAGCCAGGCGGATAGCACAATAACGCTTGCACCTTTTTTAGAGATACCAAAAGGATCTAAATGGCGTGGGCAGGATATGAAGCTGCGTATAGCGGTGCCGGAAGGCAAACAGGTTAAGTTCTCGAAGAATATTGACGTGCTGACAGCGGAGGTAAAAGGTGATGACAGCTATGATGATACTTACTTTGCCAATACGACATGGACTGTAAAGGACAGGCAGGTAAAGCTGATAAGCGAAGCGCGTACCATACACGACAGAAATGATGTGCATGAGGAGTATGAAGGTGATGAAGTGGTGGTAAATGAAACTACAACACGCATCGGCGATACCATAAAGCAGGTGAGCGTGAAGATAAAGCAGAAATAAACAAGCAATTTTTAATTGGACAGAACGGGTGTATGCCGCTATGAATAACTCATAGCGGCATTTTTGTTTAACTTAATTTCTGTTTTGGCGTTGTAGGCATATCCAACTCATAGAACATTTTATGTTACATTCGTGTATAAAGTTTAAACCTCATCTATTGCACAGGCTGCTGATTTTCGTTTTGTTGTGTGGTGTGCTGCGCGTTGCTGCGCAGCAGGAGCCACAGTTTACACAATACATGTACAACAAGGGCATGGCTAATCCTGCTTATGCCGGATCTAATGACGCGCTTGAGATACAGGCACTTTTCCGTAGTCAGTATGTAGGGCAATCGGCCAAGGCAATATCATCTCAATATCTTGGTTTTAACATGCCGATATACCGGATTAATTCCGGTATAGGACTTTCGGTAATCAACGATTTTGCGGGCTTGCAACGCAGTACTTATGTATCGGTGCAGTACAACTACAGGAAGCAGTTCAAGTGGGGCAAACTGGCTGCAGGCATAGGTGCGGGCCTCATACAAACAGGCCTGCAGGGTGGCGAACTGCGCTCGCCCGATGGTAATTATGACGGGGGCACAAACCACAACGACGATAACCTACCGGCAAGCACTATGCAGGCCATGGCTGCAGATGTAAGCGCGGGTCTGTTTTTGAATAATGAAAACTGGTTTGCAGGTGTTTCGGGAAACCATCTGGTGCCGGCTACGGCCCGTTTTGACAAGGCTTCAAAATTTTATTTTGCGCAAACTGTTACTTTTAGCGGAGGCTATACTTTTAATATAAACAAGAAGTTTGCCATGATGCCCAGCGCCAATGTAAAGACGGATTTTAAAAAGGTACAAGCCGATTTGGCGTTGAACCTGACGGTCTTCCGCAATTTTTTAACCGGTATTGCGTTTAGAGGATATGACGGCAATAGTATAGATGCGCTGGCTGTTTTTGCCGGATTTACCATAAAAGGGATAAGGATAGTATACTCCTACGATGCTAATCTTTCGGGGCTCAGGAAATTTAATTCTGGAAGCCACGAAGTAAGCGCAGCATACATATTACCGTTAAAAAGGCGTGTAGAGCAGGGTTTTTACTACTACAACCCACGGTTTTTATAATAATTGAGAAAACACAGATACGTAACAAGCAGATACTAATTTCGTACAGGTGAAAGATTTTATTTTTATTTTTTTTTGTGTTTCTAAAATCTGACTATATTTACGCACTTCAAAAAAAGAGCCAAACAAAGCAAAGCAAAACTCATGAGAAAATTGAAAAACATTCTCGGTAAAGCAATCATCGCAGCAACACTACTGGCAGTGGGTTGCAAAGGTGGTTCAAATGGTCAGCTGGTAGGTGAATTGGATAGGCCACGCTGGAATCCGATTACTCCTTACGGTATGGTGTTTGTTCCATCTGGTGTATTACACTTAGGGCCGGGTGACCAAGACGTGAACAGTGCATTTAACACACGTAGCAGACAAGTGTCTATTGTTGGGTTCTTTATGGATGATACAGAAATCACCAATAATGAATACCGACAGTTTGTAAACTGGGTGCGTGACTCTGTGGCGCATACTATGTTGGAGCATTATGATGGTGGTGGTGAAGGTGGTGATGGCGCAAGCTCTGATGGTAAACAAAAAATTGACTGGAAACAAAAGATTGAATGGGACGGCAGCGGTAAAGGTACCGATGGCGATGATAAACTGGAAGCTATTTACTATCCTGAGAACCAACGTATCTGGGGCCGTAAAGAAATAGACCCGAACAAATTGCACTACGATTATCAGTGGTACGATTTGAAGGGAGCTGTATTGACTAAAAACAAAGGTAAGGACAGGACATCTTTCATTAAAAAAGAATCTGTAGCTATATACCCTGACACATTGTGCTGGGTACGTGACTTCACATACTCTTACAATGAGCCTATGACCCGTCACTATTTCCATCACCCTGCATTCGATGATTATCCTGTAGTAGGTGTAAACTGGTACCAGGCAAAAGCTTTCTGCGCATGGCGCTCACGCTTCTGGGAAGATTATAAAACTGCTCAGGGCGAACCATTGATGGACGAGTTTCGTCTGCCTACAGAAGGCGAGTGGGAGTATGCTGCACGCGGTGGCAAAAAACAATCTCCATTCCCATGGGGCGGTCCTTACGTAAGAAACTCTAAAGGTTGTATCCTGGCTAACTTTAAACCTGGCCGTGGTAACTATCCTGAAGATGGAGGTTTCTACACTGTACGTGCTGATGCTTACTGGCCAAACGACTTCGGTTTGTACAACATGGCAGGTAACGCAGCTGAGTGGACTTCATCAGCATTCTATGAGAACTCTGCTTCATTCATAGGTGATTTGAACCCGGATATCCGTTACGATGCTGAGGCTAATGAGTCTGAGACATTGAAACGCAAAGCTATCCGCGGTGGTTCATGGAAAGATATCGGTTACTACATCGAGTGTGGCACACGTCACTGGGAGTATGCAGATTCTGCAAAATCTTATGTAGGATTCCGTTGTATCACTACCTTCCTTGGAAGGGATATCATGGATACCAAATAATATTTACTACTACTTTACGTTTAATATTCAAATCCAATATTTAAAGTTTTTATCTTAAAAGCTAAATCTTCATTTTTTCAAAAAAAAACAAAAAAGCAAACGAAATGGCATCAGGAAAACCATCAGTATTCGAAACCGTATCAGGTAAAAAGTATTTGAACTACGCTTATTCAGGAGGTGCTGCGGTTGTAATCGCAGGTGCATTGTTTAAAATCATGCACTGGCCAGGAGCTGAAATAATGTTGATTGCGGGAATGGGAACAGAGGTTATTATCTTCGTAATCTCAGCTTTCGAGCCGCAACACGTTGATAAATATTACGAGTGGGAAAGAGTATATCCGGAATTGGCATTGGCAAGTGAGCCGGTTGCTAAAAAAGGTGACAATAAATCATTGACTCAAAGCTTAGACAAAATGTTGTCTGACGCTAAAGTTGGACCGGAGTTGATAAACAGCTTGGGTGCAGGTATGAAAAACCTTGCTGACAGTGCAGGTAAATTGGGTGACTTTGCTGATGCAAGCGTAGCAGCTAAAGGATTCTCTGAAAGCGCTAAAAACGCAGCAGGATCTATCACAACATTTGCTCAGGCTGCTGCTAACGCAACTGCTTCAGTTGGTCAAATAGGCCAGGGTGCTGAGTACACTAAAACTTACCACGAGCAAGTTCAGAAAATGAGCTTGAACCTTACAAACCTTAACGCTATCTACGAGTTGGAATTACAGGATTCTAACAATCACCTGAAAGCGATGAACAAATTCTTCGGTAATTTGAACGCAGCTGCAGGAGCATTGTCAGAAACAGCGAACGATGCAGTTAAGTATAAAGAGAATTTGGGTGCATTAAACAAAAACCTGACTTCATTGAATTCAATCTACGGCAACATGCTTGCTGCAATGAAATCTCAGGCATAATTAATTCCTATTAAAATTATTTTCTTTTAATTAACTAAACGAGAAACTGAACAATGGCTGGTGGTAAACTGACCCCAAGGCAGAAGATGATTAACATGATGTATCTCGTGTTAACGGCCCTTCTGGCCCTGAACGTATCCCAAGAGGTACTGAACGCCTTCAAAATCGTGAACGACGGTTTGAAGACTTCTAACTCCTCTCTACAAAGTAAGAATGACCTTATCTATCAACAATTTGCAGCACAGGCGGCTGACGTACCAAGAGCTAAGGAATTGTATCCTGTAGCATTGAAAGTACAAGCTATATCTAAGCAGATTTTCACTGATATCGAGGCATACAAAAAGCAAATCATCGATGGCTCTAAAGGTATCAACCCGGAAACAGGTGATATCGTGCAAAGGGATAACATTGATATAGCTACACACATCTTCGTGGAAAACGGAGGTAAAAAAGGTAAAGACCTTTACAAAAAGCTGAAAGATGCTCAAAGCGAGTATGCTAAGCTTCTTGCTGACAACAAATTGAACAACGTACCTATTTCTTTGAATCCTGATGATGTACTGAAAGGAAAGAAGAGGGATGTAGTAAGCAAAGGCTGGGAATTTGCAGCGTTTAACCACGTGCCTTCTACAGCTGCTGTAACTATCCTTTCTAAATTCCAGAACGACGTTATCGCTTCTGAAGGTGCTGTGTTGGATGAGTTGTTCAAAGGTATCTCTGCTAAATCTTTCAAATTCGATGACCTTGCTGCAGCGGTAATCGCTCCATCCAGCTATTTGATGCAAGGACAGAAATATACTGCGCAGATATTCGTAGCTGCGTCAAGTAAAGGTTCTGACCCTGAGGTGTTCATAGGTTCTATACCAGCAGGCGCTAAAAAAATTCCTGGTACTGAACAGTACGAGGCTATAGAAAGCGCTGATGGACAAGTAGGTGGTACTCCATTGAAAGTTGAAGGTGGAAAAGGTATCTACGAGCAGGCTGCAACAGCAGTAGGCGAAAAGAAATATACCGGTGTTATCCGTGTTAAAAACCCTGATGGAAATGGTTACAAATTGTACCCGTTCACAGGTGGATACCAGGTTGGTGCTAAATCAATCGTAGTATCTCCTACACAGATGAACGTGTTGTATATAGGTGTTCCAAATCCTATGAAAATATCTGTAGCCGGTGTTCAGTCACAGGATGTACAGGCAAGCTTCGCAGGTGATGGTGCATTGAGCAAAGCTCCGGACGGATCTTATATAGCTACTGTGAAAGTAGTTGGTAAAACGAAAATCAACGTATCTGCTAAAGTAGATGGCAAAGTAGTACCGATGGGAACTGAAGAGTTCCGTATCAAACGTATTCCTGACCCGATCCCTACAGTAGGTGGTACTTTGAAAGGAGGACCAACTTCTGCAGCGCAGTTGAAAGTACAAGGTGGTGTAGTGCCATTACTTGAGAACTTCGACTTCAACGCACGTTTCAACGTTGTTAGCTACACAGTAGGTTACAACAAGAAAGGTGACTATTTTGAAGAGAAGATCAGTGGACCTTCATTCAACGATAAGGTTAAAGCTATTCTTGCAGGTCTTAAACCAAAAGAATTGTTGATCATAGATGATATTAAAGTTGTAGGGCCAGACGGAACTCAACGTAAAATATCTCAGTTGGCATTCAAAATTATTTAATATCCGGCTTACGGTTAATAAGTGAAGAAAATAGTAAAATTGAAGAGTATGAAATCAATATCCCTTTTAGCAATTGCAGGTTTGCTTTCAGTTTCTGCTTTTGCCCAGGAGCCACTGGATGGTGCTTACACCAAGGTGGTAACTAAAGAAAAGGAAATCATCCCTTACGATTTCATTCGTGAAGCGGATGTGTTCTGGAGCAAGCGTGTGTGGAGAGTAATCGACACCCGCGAGAAGATGAACCTGCCTTTCCGTTACCCGCAAATGAGGTTGATAGATATTATACACACAGCGGCTAAAAACGGTGACATCACCGTATACGATCCGGGTGTAGATAATGCAGACCAGTTTAAAGTGGTAATGCCGGTAAAAGACATTAAGGAAATAGGATCATCTACAGATACCAGCATGGTAGTAGACCCTGTGACCCTGGAAGAGAAACAAGTAGTTGTAAACAACGAATTTAACCCGGAACACGTGGTGAAGTATCGTTTGAAAGAAGACTGGGTGTTTGACGAAGAGACTTCAACTTTGATGGTTCGTGTTATAGGCGTTTGCCCTGTGCGTGAAAAGATAGACCCTGCTACACAAGCAGTGTTGGGTGACCAACCAATGTATTGGGTGTACTATCCTGATCTTCGCCCGGTATTGGCTAAATACGAAGTTTTCAACCCTAAGAACGATGCCGTTACCCTTAGCTGGGAGGACTTGTTCGAGGCGCGTAAATTCCAAAGCTATATCATGAAGGAATCTAACGTATACGACAGGAACATTTCTGAGTATGCTACAGGACCTGATGGTTTGATAGAAAGCGACAGAATCAAAAACGATATCTTTGTTTTCGAACACGATCTTTGGAACTATTAATATTCCTATAGCTAATAGAAAAAGGGCGATTCAATTAACTTTGATTCGCCCTTTTTCATTTTTGTAAAGACTGATATAATACAAGATGCATAAATTTCATCCCGATACCCTGGCCATAAGAACACAGGCAGAACGAAGCGATAACAGGGAGCACAGCGCGCCTATATACTTTACCTCCAGCTTTGTGTTTGATGATGCGGAGCAGGCAAGGGCACTGTTTACAGATGAAATACCTGGGAATATTTATACCCGTTTTTCTAACCCGAACAACAGTGAATTTGTAGAAAAGGTATGCCTGCTGGAAGGTGCAGAAGATGGCGTGGCGGTGGCTTCGGGAATGTCGGCTGTGTTTACCAGCATAGCAGCGCTGTTGAAGAGCGGCGACCATATAGTGGCCTCACGTTCGGTATTTGGCTCATCGCACCAGATACTGACCATGATACTGCCTAAGTGGGGCATAACGCATACTTACGTGGATATAGAAAGCAATGAGCAGTGGGAGAAGGCGATAGAGCCAAACACGAAGATGCTGTTTGTAGAAACGCCCAGCAATCCGTCGCTGGATATTGCTGACCTGAGGTTTTTAGGTGAGCTGGCAAATAAGCACGGAATAATACTGAATGTAGACAACTGCTTTGCCACGCCGTGCATACAGCAGCCTGTGGCCTTCGGGGCTCATCTGGTTACCCATTCCGCCACCAAGTACATGGACGGTCAGGGTAGGGCCATCGGAGGCATTATAGTGGGCAATAAGGAGCTGATAAAGGATGTGCGGTTTTTTGCCCGCCATACAGGACCATCGCTATCACCTTTTAATGCCTGGGTGTTTTCCAAGAGCCTGGAGACGCTTTCGCTGCGCATGGAGCGCCATTGCTCCAATGCGCTGGCTTTAGCGACGAGGTTGCAGGCTAATGCAGGATTGAGCGGTGTGAAGTACCCTTTCCTGAATACACATGCGCAGCATGAGCTCGCTAAGTCGCAAATGAGTGCCGGAGGAGGCATAGTAACTTTTGAAGTGAATGGAGGTTATGACAATGCCAAAAAGTTCATCAACTCGCTGCAGATGATATCGCATACGGCTAACCTGGGCGATGCACGTAGCATAGCCACGCACCCGGCTTCTACTACACATTCGAAGCTGAGTAGCGCAGAGCAGCTGGCAGTAGGTATATCGCCAGGGCTGATTCGGATAAGTTGCGGCCTGGAGCATATAGAGGATATAGTGTGGGATATAGAGCAGGCGCTGAAATCCTGAAAGTGAACAATGGGCACCACTAAGCTGTTCCGTATATATTGAACAGTATTTGCTCAATATAAATTTCGATACCATGTGGAAGGAAAAAGATAATAAGCTGACCCGCACATTCAAGTTCAAGGATTTCAGTGAGGCATTTGCTTTTATGACACGGGTGGCTTTGCTGGCAGAAAAACAGGAACACCACCCGGACTGGAGCAATGCTTATAACAAGGTAACTATAGCGCTTAGCTCTCATGATGAAGGTGATATAGTGACCGCGAAGGATAGGAAACTAGCTAAGGCAATAGATAAGCTACGGTAGCAGAAATGGATGTTTTAAAGGGAAGGAGATAGATGAGTAAATGATGAAAATGAATCGCATACCCTGCCTGCTTTTAGTTTTACTGTTATGCGCGTGTAATACTAAGCGGCAAAAGGCGGATACTGTGAATGTAACGGTTGATCCTTTTATTCCTACCTGAATTTATTGTAGTAAAAATATTAATGCTGACTTAACATTAAGTATATATTTTAACGTCTATGAAGTTATATGTCGTTGCTTTATTGCTCTTTGCTACCGTTAATCTGAATGCGCAGGTAAGCCCCGAAAATGTAACTATAGTAAGGGATAGTTTTGGCATACCACATATATATGGGAAGACCGATGCGGATGCTGCATACGGCCTGGCATGGGCGCATAGCGAGGACGATTTTGAGCACATACAAGAAAACCTGCTGGCAGCAAAAGGAATGCTTGGCAGGGCCATTGGCAAGGAGGGGGTGCTTTTCGACTATGGAATGAAGTTCTTAGGTGTAGATACATTTGTAGATAATCATATTGACAAGGATTTATCTGCAAAGTTTTTGACCGTGATGGAAGCCTATATTCAGGGAGTAAATGACTATGGCGCAAAACATGCTGAAGAAGTACTGGTGAAGGGTTCATTACCCTTTACAGTAAATGATGCAGTAAAGGGATACACCCTAAACCTGGCCCTTATGTCTGGTGTTGGCATGGCGCTAAAGGCTATAAAAGAAAACAGGATAGCAGAGTTTTATGCGCCCAATGAAATAGGATCTAATGCCATGGCTATAGCCCCGGCCAAGACAGAGGATGGTAAGGCTTACCTGCTGATTAATTCACACCAGCCGATAGAAGGCCGGTTTGCCTGGTACGAGGCACATATCAGCAGCGAGGAAGGGTGGGACGCAATTGGCGGCTTGTTTCCCGGTGGCGCAACAATATTTGTGGGCAGCAACAAGTTTTTGGGCTGGGCGCATACCACCAATTACCATACCACAGGTGATATATTTAAACTACAGGTAAAAGGAAATAAATACCTGTATGACGGGGAGTGGAAGGCGTTTGCTACAGGCAAGGCCAAATTAAAAGTAAAGCTTGGGGGTATTGTACTTGGCGTAAGCAAAAAGCTGCGGTTTTCGGCACATGGTCCGGTATTTAAAAGCAAGCATGGATATTATGCGTTAAGATACCCTGCCTACAGGGACCTGCGCGCAGCAGAGCAGTGGTACCACATGAACAAGTCGCGCAATTTCAATGAGTTTGAACAGGCAATAAAAATGCAGAGCATTCCGCTTTTCAACATTGTGTATGCCGATATAGATGGCAACATATTCTGGCAAAGCGCGGGAATGTTTCCTTTGCGGAATAATCTGGTGCGCTGGACACAGCCGCTGGATGGTACGCGTAGCGACCTGCTATGGACACAGCTTTTGCCCTACGAGCAAAAACCAGCACTGTTCAACCCCGACTGCGATTATGTTTTTAATTGCAACCAAACACCCTACAACACCAGCGGTACAGCTTGTAACTGGAAAGGCAGCTTTATCGGGTGCCAGCAGTTTCAGTACAACAGGGGCGAGCGCTATGGTGAACTAATGAAACAAATAAAGGGAAAAGTAAGCTGGAGCGATTTTATGCGCATCAAATTTGACAATAGCTATTGCCGCGATTCCAGCTATGGACAACGGTTTAAGCATGTGTTTGCATTAGATGAAAACAAGCACAATGATATTGCTGACTGTATACAAAAAATTAAGCGATGGGATTTGAGCAGCAATGCCGATAATAAAGAGGCTGCCATTGCAATGCTGATGCATCAATACCTGGTAAAGAAATTCAAATTCCCTTTTGCTATGCTAATGATTCGCAAGGAGGCTGTGAGCGAACAGGATGCAGTATGGGCATTAAGGAAAACGAAAAAGTTTCTATTGAAGACACATGGTACTATAGACCTGCAATTAGGCGATTTGCAAAGGAATATAAGAGGAACTGTAAGCCTGCCGGCAGAAGGATTGCGTGAAGTGTCCCGTGCTGCTGATAGTAAGCTGTATGATAAAAAGCAAGGCCTATACAGATTGAATAGCGGTGATGGGTATATACAAATGAATAAGTATTCTAAAGCTGGTGTGGAAATAAACGCGGTTAATGCTTATGGCGCTTCGGCTCATGCTGATAGCAAGCACTATACCGACCAAATGGAGATGTTTCAAAAACATCAGTTCAGACAGATGACATTTGATAAGAGCGTCATTATAAAAAATGCTGCCAGTATCTATCATCCAGGAAAGTGATTGTTTGAATTAGTCTGCGCTAAGGATTAATTCATTCCTTTGGTTCTGAATGCTACCTACCGGATTAGAGTTAAGCTACCCGTATAAAATTTTTTAGAATTGCCGCCAACTATATAGGAAGCATAAGCTATGTAAACCCCTGCGGGTTGTTTGTCACCTTTATAGAAGCCATCCCATCCTGCGTTGATTGAATCGGCAATATATACAAGTTCGCCCCAGCGGTTGTAAATGGAGATAGTGTAGTTTATAACGGGGCAATTACTAAAGCCACGGAAAACATCATTTACCCCATCCCCATTGGGAGAAAATGCATTGGGAAACAGGGTGGAACTGCATATCGTATCAATAGGTAACTCATCAGGGCAATCTGCAATTGTTATGGTGTCTTCAATAATTTGAGTGCCACAATCCAGACTGACCGTAGCGCTTATATAGTAAACACCTGGTGATGTAAACCGATGCAGTGCCGGGCTGCCCACGGCATTATTTGCCAATCCGCTGGCGGTGTCTCCGAAGGTCCATGAAACGGAATTTACAGATGCTGTTGTGTTTATGAGGAATCTTACAGAGGAGTCAACACAAGATGCAGAATAGGATATAGCGCTGATACAAAGCGGAGTGGCGCAATCGATGATGGTGACAGGATGTGTAACAGTAAATGAGCCGCATTGGGCATTTACAGTCGCTGTTACCACAAATGAACCTGCAGCGCTAAACTGATGGAATGGATTGGCTCCGGTAGCAGTATTAGAGGTGCCACTTGCGGCATCGCCAAAATCCCAGGTGGTAGCAGAGACAGCAGCATCTGTAAGCAGTTGGAAAGCAGTATTGCCCTGCAAGCAGCTATCGGCAGAGGAAACAACACCATCGCAGCACAGCAGAATGGAAAAAGTGCGGCATACAGAATCCGGCTGCTGGCCCGGCTCCTGAAATGAAGCACAAACCTGGTAAATGCCAGGCGCTGAAAATGTATGAACCGGATTTGGTGATGGGCTTATTCCTGTAATAGTTACCGTATCATTAGTGCCACTTGTCGCATCGCCGAAATTCCAGAAAAAGTAAGGAGAACTGCTGGTACCGGTAACCTGTATGGCCAAGGTAATGTCTGTACATGGGTCGCCTATTATCTTAATACCGTTAATCTGTGTTTTCCCGATAGTTGGGATCAGGCATCCCAAAAATACAACCAACCATTTTATACGGCTCATGCAGGTATTTTTGACTATTTCCCTAAATAGGGCACTACAAAAATCGCTTCTTTATATACATCAGGCAAGACAACTTTTACTTATTATTACGTGAGCAAGGGAACTACCCTTTTTTTGAATATGCCCAAAAGTACGTCGGAAGATTTGTTTATCCTTATAAAATCGATGACAAAGGCAGAGAAGGCCTTTGCAGGCAGGCGTATCAATAAAACCGAAAGCGACAGGCAATTGCTGGTGCACATGCTGAAGCTGATAGAAGAGCAAGAGGAGTACAACGAAGGCGCCATAATCAAGAAGCTGGGCATAAGCGCTGCGCAAATGGCACGCAATAAAAACTACCTGTACGAAAGCCTGGTAGATGCAATAGCGCAGATGAGCCAGGGCGATGAACCAGTGGGCGAAGTGCGTAAGCTGTTAAGCCACGCAGACATACTTTTTAAAAAAAGATTGTTTAAGGCTTGTGAAAAGAAGCTAACCAAAGCGCTGCTTATAGCCCGTGAGGCTGAATTGTTTAGTTATTACACAGAAATATCAAATAGCCTTGTTCAACTGAAAGAAATACAGGGTGACAGCAGTTGGCTAACTGATAATGCTATGGAATACAGACTGCTGGAAGATAAAACACTGCAGCAGCAGATACAGCTTCAGCAATTGAAAGGGTATAAAATGGACAGACTCTTTTCCCTGCATCAGCTATACGGCAGCCCCGCCGAAATTAATAAAATGCACGGTGATGGAAGCGCACTGATAGCTGAACTAATGTCTATAACTAATGTTGAAGGTCAATCCAAAACAGCTCAGTTGCAATACTATAATTACCTGGCATTTGTTCTGTATGTTTTCGGGCAAACCGGGGAAGCATTAAAAACAACCAGAAAGGCAATATCGTTGTTTGAAAATGAAGTGCTCTTTACCCAGCAGCATTACCGATTGTATCTTCATGGTATCAATAATTATCTGCTGCTGGGCATGTCCGATCTGCGCAAGGCTGAAGTAAATAGAATGCTTGGATTGCTTAAGCAGTGTGCCGCCGACTTCGAAAAGATAGACTATATAAAAACCAATGCACTGGCGAGGTATTACCATTTTTGGCTGCTGAGCCAGTTCAGCTTTGGTAGTATAAAAAAAGCGCTGCCATTGTTGCAGGAAGTGGAGCGGTGGTTAAGTACCCACCCGGAAGAGCTGGTGGACCAGGTGAACTATACCAAGGGTATTGAATTTCTTGCTGCTTCTGCCTGCTTTCTGGCAGGCGATTATAAAAAGGCAGTTGCCTACACGCAGAAAATAATTAACCGTAAGCTATTGAACTATGATTACCATATTGCCAGGATTAATTTTTTGATACTGCACTATGAATTTGGAAATATGGAATTGCTGGAGAGCCTGATAAGGTCGCTAAGGAGGCATTATAAAACAGAGCATCCATTCAAAGCTATAGCCCTGTGCATTTGCGACTACCTGAAAAAAGCAATATCGGTTGCTGATAAGAGTGGACAGAAAGCAACATTCGTCTTAATGAAGAATGCATTGGAGGCAATATATGCTGACCCCGTTACCCAATTGCAAATAGCCAACTTTGAGCATAGGAGCGCCCTGATATTTGATGAATGGTGTACCCGCAGGATAAACGGAAACGGGCAGCGGTAACCCGCTATTCGATATGACCTTCAGAAAATGTAAACTGTGGTGAGACTTGGGAAATGTTTTTTTGAGGATACCTTAAAAACAAACAGCCCTGAAAAGCGGAGCCGTTTGTTTTCGTTTATAGGTTGGTAGTTTCTAGTTAGCCGATTACGCGTTTATCTTTAGCAACAAATTTTGCAAATGCCAGCAAGGCACCTGTTACCATAATATTTCTGAAAAAGTTTACCATCTCCAGTTCTTTTTCCCTGTCGATACTTGACATCATTGCACTTGCATCCAGGTCATGTCCCATTGCTCTTGGTAAGTGAACCATCAAAGCCATCAGAATAACATACAGGGCCATCATGCAATAAGCCAGCTTATCATACTTGCCAATAACTGCACTCACAATAAAAAGCAGTATACATATCAATGTAAAGTAGTTCCAGAAGTAAGGGAATGGAATGTAGTCAGGAACAAATGCGGCACCCACATCAGGTTTGCCAAGATGCAAACCCACATAGAGCAAAAACGATAAAGGGAAAATATATCTCCCGGTGTTTAATATTTTATCCATTGCTGTAAGATTTTAGTTGACCGGAAATGGAATTAGTGGCCTGATTTCTACAGAACTGCTTGGATACTTTAAGATAGGGCAGGTTTTACTCCACTCCTGCACTTCCTCTGTACTGTCGGCTTTGCAGATCAAAAAACCTGAAACCAAAACGCTATTAGCTTCTTTGTGTGGGCCTGATGCAATGCCAGAATTGCTTACCAAGGATGCTGCATATTCAATTGGTGCAGTGTGAATCAGTTTGCCCTGCATTGCGATATTGCCGATCCATGATTGCCACTTGAGCATATCTTCGGCCATGTCTTGCGATGTTGCCAAGTAGGCATTGTCGGCACTTGCGTTGCGAAATAATAACAGATACTCTTTCATTGCCCTATTTTTTTAATTGTGAATAGTAGGGCAAAATTCCACAATCATTAAATCATCAACGATGATAAAAGTCTATGTTTTACAGCTTTGCTTTTAGTCTGCTAAAAACATCCTTATGGATACCTAAGTAAGAGGCAATAAGCTTGCTGGAAATTCTTGTCATCAAGGTTGGCCTGAATTCCATAAGCCATTTGATTCTGTCTAATGCAGACAGGGAAACAAAGGTATTGATGCGGTAAACAGAGTTGGCATAGGAGGCTTCTAAAATCTGCCTATACACTTTATCAAACTGCGGAACGCTTTCCATCATTTCCTGAAATCCCTTTCTATCAATAGCTAATAGCTGGGAGGGCTCCACAGCTCTAATATTCTCCATTGCAGGTTGTCCGCTGCCAAAACTGATTAACTCTGAACACCAGTTATCCTCTGTAACAATATCCCTTGTTGTTTCACTCATTTCGCTGTCGTGAACATATACCTGCAAACAACCTTTGGCAACAAAATAAACATACTTGCAGGTTTCGCCTTGCATCAAAAGTTGCTGGTTGCGCTTGGCCTCAACAAGCTTGAATTTTGACAAAACAAAGTCTAAGTTTTGGATGTCGTTACCAAGCCTTTTGACGATATGCTGCTTTAAAACCTCAATCATAATGCGAAAGTATAATTTGCCTAATATTTAATGGCGGAACACAAGTTTGAGTTTCGTATGCCTACTCAGCTTCTTTTCGTTTTTTCACCTGGTCCACTCTGCCCAGGGAATAACAAGGGGTAAAACCAGAACCCAAACCAGGAAAAATATTGCCATGCCTGATGGGTAAGTTTGGTTGTTTTTTATTGCCGGGATGGCAACTACCAAAAGCCAGCAGCTTTTGTAGATGAGTTGAAGTAGGAGAACCGGCGAAAACGTTATTGGCTTCCAGAATCCTAAAACTGATAAAACTGCAATGGCCAACCATAAACAACCTACAAGCCTGATTGCATCCGTAGTTTGATATGAGTTTTGAAAAATTGTTGCAGATGATAGTTTAGGGAAAAATAAGGATGTAACTCCAATGTAACCTGCAACTATAATATTGGCTATATAGACTAACTTGATTACTGCCATTTGTATACTTTAAAATATTCTTGCAATAGCTTGTGCCAAGTGCTGCATTATTAAACAGACCTGAATTTATTCCGGTTGTGATAAACGGATTTTATCGCCTCACCACTTTAAATGCGATATCTCTGCCATGCCCTTGCATTATGGCAAGATTTATCCAACTTAAAGCTAATTTTTCAAGCAGCTCTACTTTATCGTCATTACCAAAATCGTAACAGGAAGCAAAGCCAATATCTTTGGCTAATTGCCCGGCAATTTGTTTGGCAATTTTGTCATTTCCTGCACAAAACATATCAATTCCCTCACCCTTGTAAACGGGGTTCAGCATATTTTCAAAACCTGTGGTATTAAAACATTTTACTACGGCATCAGATTTTGTAATGTCTTTGATAGCATGAAAGGCTGTAGGATAATCACCGGGTTTTGAACGAATGGAGTTGGTGGCATCAATAATTGTTTTGCCTTTAATGTTGGCAAGCTCAGGTATGATTTGCAATACAACATCAGGCGGAGTAGTGATAATAACAACCTCTGATTGTTTTACGGCATTCTCTATTGCAGCAAAGCGGTCTTCACCAATGATGGTGGCAAGCCGAATTGATTTTTCACTCAGCGGAAACTTAGCTCCCATTAAAACATTATGTCCTGCTTTTAATAGCTGCTGAGCCAATGCGCCTCCTACATTTCCTGTTCCTATAATTGCAATGTTCATTTTTAAATAAGGCTAAAGTTGAATCTTAATTATGGCTGAATTTTTGGTATAACAAAATTGTGTCATAATTGTTTCGATAAGGCTAAAGGTAACTATGGAAGGCATGGCCAATATTATGTGAACAGAATTTTTTGAATCCTTGAAACGGATTGGTGGTAAAAATCCTTACCGCCAAAAGCTACTCTAAGAATAAGCATTAACGATTTTTAATTGCACTCTAGTGTTGTTGTAAATCAATAGGTTAAATGCTCTAATATATTTTGCCGCCTTTTCTGCTAGAATCGGATAGGGGTGTGGATTTATATTAGCGCGTAGGTCGTTGACCCGGAGCGTTCTTTAGATCACGGATATTCTTTTGTCTGAATCACGGATTAACGGATTACACGGAAATACACGGATATAGAGTTAGAACAGATTTATCCCACTGGTTTGTTTATGATTATTTTCGGTTGCAGCTGCGGCTGTTTTTTTTGCCAGAGCGTTTAACTATGGCTACAAAAATCTTTCTTGCTGCATCAGAAAATAATTTCATAAACATTCCCATCAGATAAATCAGTTCCAACTTCTCAGCCGAAATACGAACGGGAATTTTTTATTTCCGTTTTGTGAGGACACAAACCGGGGAGAATGCAGAATGGCATGCGGGATAAATTACCGGCAGAAATACCGCAATTGGGTGCCGCAGATTTTAACAATTGCAAAATGGTGCGAAAAACGTGATTTCCGCCAACCACCGCCACTTTTTTGGAGTTGGGGAAGTGTTGAAGCCGACAATTTTGATGGTGTTTTTACCGACAGGATTTTGGGTGAAAGTGTTGGTGGGTAGGGATTTGAGCGTAAAAAAGTACCGCAAGAAAAGCTGAAAACATGTCGAAAAGCTCGATTTCCGCCAACCACCGCCAACCACCGCCATTTTTTAACAAGTGGAAGAGAGGGGAAGTACCGCAGTAAGGGAGGTGCGTTTTGAAAGCAGTTTGCCGCGAGTGCAGGTCACAAGAACGACTTCGTTAATTCTTGCGCCATCGGTGTGCCAAACAGCCGAAAAGTACCGCAAGTTTTACCGACAGACGTATCGGCAAGAGCGTGACACTAAATGACATCTAAATTATTTTTGATGTCATTTTTGGAAATGCAGTAAAAGATTGATTATCAGTGTAAAAATGGTATGGCAGGTTGAGCAAATGACACTAAACTGCTGAAATAAAAGTTGGTGTCAGGTTTGGTGTCACGGGTTTGTTTTCACCCCAAAAGTGTACAGAGAGTTCACCCAATTGATGGTTGTAATGAGTTGATAATATATTGTTTGTAAATGCTGAAATGAATATAAAAAATGGATAGAACTGTGCTAAAATGGAAAATACCGCATATGGTAAGGGAAAAGGGCGGGTGTTTTTGGTGCCGACATACTATGGGCCATCCGTTTTACTATAGCACAGGTGATGCCAAAAGATAGCGGGGATGATGGATTTTAAGTTAAAGTGTGCTGTTTTAACCGTTAAGCTTTTAGTATCTTCGCGCTATGTGCGGAATTGCGGGGTATTTTTCTAAAAAATCGGATACGGGATATGAAACGGGGCTTGAAAATGCACTTAAGCAATTATCGAAGCGTGGTCCGGATGCGCAAAGGATAAAGCTATGTGGCCAGGTTGGCCTTGGGCATGCAAGGCTCTCTATCATAGATACTTCCACCAATGGCACACAGCCCATGTCGGATGTTGCAGAGCGGTACAGCATTATCTTTAACGGAGAGATATTTAACTACCGCGAGCTGAGGCAGGAGTTTTTAGCCGGGGTGCAGTTTGTTTCGGGCAGTGATACAGAAGTGTTGCTATACCTGTATATGAAGCTAGGCAAGGATTGCCTGCAGCACCTGAACGGCTTTTTTGCCTTCGCTATCTACGACAAGGCAGACAACAGCCTGTTTATAGCCAGGGACAGGATGGGCATAAAACCCCTGCTGATATATGAGGATGAAGAGAAACTTCTTTTTGCCTCGGAAATGAAGGCGCTGCTTGCATTTGGCATACCGAAAGAGATCAACTACGATTCCCTGTCGCTATACCTGCAGCTGAACTACCTGCCTACGCATACGAGCATGCTGCATGGTGTACGGAAGCTGAACCCCGGCAGCTATATGCTGATAAAGGCAGACAGCCGCGAAGAGGCATTGTACTATAGCATACCCTACCAAGAGTCGCAGATACAAAAGGCAACTGCGCAAGGGTATGAAGAGGCAAAAAAGACATTGCACGGATTGGTAGAAGATGCAGTGAACAGGAGGTTGGTAAGTGATGTGCCATTGGGTGCCTTTTTGAGCGGAGGGATAGACTCCTCGATAATAGTGTCGCAGGCTGTAAAGCATATACCAAAGCTGAACACCTTCTCGATAGGGTACAGCGATGAGCCGTACTTTGATGAGACAAAGTATGCTGATATAGTTGCCAAACACTTCAATACCAATCACACAGTATTCAAGCTGAGTACAGAAGATATGTATAAGAACCTGTTTGACATACTTGACTATATCGATGAGCCATTTGCCGACTCATCTGCCATAGCAGTATATATACTGTGCCAGCAGACCAGGAAGCATGTAACAGTATCGCTTTCGGGCGATGGGGGCGATGAGCTTTTTGCGGGCTATAATAAGCATAGGGCAGAGCAAAGGGCCAGGCAGAACTCGCTGGTGAATACAGTGATGAAAGCAGCATTGCCGGCATTTAAAATGTTGCCTAAATCGAGGAACGGGAAGGTGACCAATTTCTTCAGGCAACTGGAGCGCTACAGTGAGGGGCTGCAGCTGAATGAGCATGAGCGCTACCGCAGGTGGTGCACGTTTGTAGACAAGGGAAGTGCTTTGGCACTGCTGAAACAAAAAAGCCTGGTAAATGACAGTGCTACTGAAAAAGTGATGAACGAAGTGACAGATTGCATACATAAAAACGGCTCGCTGAACGAGATGCTGCTGGCAGATACCAGAATGGTATTGCCCAATGATATGCTGACGAAGGTAGACCTGATGAGCATGGCAAACAGCCTGGAAGTAAGGGTGCCACTGTTGGACTATACAGTAGTTAACTTCGCTTTTTCGCTTCCATTTGAGTATAAGCTAAGGGACGGTGAAACGAAGAGCATATTGAAAGATACCTTCAGGAGTGAGTTGCCGCAAGAGATATTCAACAGGCCAAAACATGGCTTTGAGGTCCCCTTGCTGAAATGGTTCAGGGGTGGGTTGAACCATCTTATAACAGGCGACTTACTAAAGGACGAATTTATAGAAGAGCAAGGTATATTTGACGTAAATGGCGTACGACAGCTGAAAGAGCAGTTGTTTTCAAGTAATCCCGGAGATGTACATGCCAGGATATGGGGTTTGATAGTATTCCAGTATTGGTACAAAAAATATGTGTTGTAGATGAATAGGAAACCGAGGGTATTGAGGATAATAAACAGGTTGAATCTGGGAGGCCCAACTTTTAATGCAGCCTACCTGACCAAATACCTGGAGCCGGATTTTGATACCCTGCTGGTAAGCGGTATGAAAGACGATACAGAAGAGAGCTCGGAGTTTATAGTCCATAAGCTGGGCCTGGAGCCAACCTATATCCCCGAAATGTACCGTGAGCTGCACCCGATACGCGACCTGACCTCATACAGGAAGCTAGTGAAGGTGATAAAAGAGTTTAAACCAGATATAGTGCATACCCATGCGGCAAAGGCAGGGGCCGTGGGCAGATTGGCTGCCTACAACTGCAAAGTGCCGGTGATAGTGCATACGTACCATGGGCATGTGTTCCACTCCTATTTTAGTCCTGCAAAAACGCGGGTATTTCTGGAGATAGAACGATACCTGGCTAAAAGGACCACTTCAATAATAACACTGAGCACAAAGCAACTGGATGAGTTGTCAAATGAATTCAGGATAGCACCAAAAGAGAAGTTTACCATAGTGCCATTGGGATTTGACCTGCATAAGTTTACAGACAAGCAGGAAGAGAAGAGAGGAGCCTTCAGGGGTAAGTACAATATAAAGGATGATGAGATAGCCATAGGGATAGTAGGAAGACTGGTGCCGATAAAGAACCACAGTCTATTTTTGCGAGCGTTAAAAGTGGCGGCGGATAAGACAAGCAAAACAATAAGGGCCTTCATAATAGGCGATGGAGAGGAGCGGGGGAATATAGAAACCCTTGCAAAAGAGCTAAATCTGTTTGCAAAAAATAAGCATGGTAATGAGCTGCTGACTTTTACCTCATGGATAAAGGATGTCGATGTGGCTAATGCAGGATTGGATATAATATGCCTGACCTCTAACAATGAGGGAACGCCGGTAAGCCTGATAGAAGCTCAGGCGTCGTCAAAGCCTATAGTGAGTACAAATGTAGGAGGGATAGAAGATGTAGTAAGGAGCGGAGAAACAGCGCTGCTAAGCCCTGTAAGAAATACAGAAGCTTTTGCTGAAAACCTGCTTAAGCTACTGGAAGATGATGAATTGAGACAGCAGATGAGCTGTGCAGGAAACGACTTTGTATTGAAGGCATTCTCTTATGAGCGCTTATGTGCAGATATTACAACACTTTATAACCGGTTGTTAGCTGAACGTCATGTAAAAGTAATTGCTGAATCTGCTTAATTAGCGTAGGTTTGTATAATTGAAAATCGGATGAGGAAATTTTTACCTTTTATTGTTATTCTTTGCGTACTATGCAGCTTACCATCCTGCAAAGTGTTATATCCTAACCTGATGTTCCAGCAAAAGGATTATAAGTTTTTTGAACTGCGCGAAAAGGAAATTAACCAGTATATCATTAAACCGGGCGATCAGTTTTCCATAAGGGTATTTTCAAGGGATGGATTTAAATTGCTGGACATCATCAATTCCAATTCGGACGGAACAATAAATTCGGGAAGCTCGAATGCAGCACAGAATAACCAAAACCTGACCAATGTTTTTTTGTATACAGTAGACCAGGATGGTTTTGCTAAAATACCCATAGTTGGTGAAATGTATGTAAAAGGATATACCGAAAGCGAGCTGGAGCGGTTTTTGCAGGAGCGGTTTGCTTTGTTTTTTGTAGATCCTTATGTGGATGTGCGTGTATCTAACAGAAGGGCTTTTGTGTTTTTAGGACCCAATGCCATGTCCGTGCCATTAAACCAAACCCCTACAAACCTTTTGGAGGTAATAGCAAAAGCAGGTGGCATAGCCTTTAACCTTAAGGCCTATAAGATTAAGATAATAAGAGGCGATTTGAAAAATCCGGAGGTTACGCTTATAGATCTTTCAACTATGCAGGGGCTTAAAGATGCGAACCTGATAGTGCAATCAAATGATATCATATATATAGAACAAAGGAAGCGTGTTGTAAGCGACGGACTGAACCTGATAATACCACTTGTAACAATATCTACGACACTCACTACATTATATCTACTAGTAAAGCAACTTGGAAAGTAATTCAAATAATAATTCAGAAGAGGCAACAAAAGGAACCTCTGCAAATAACGCGATTGATGATTTTAATCCCGGGCTGCTACTCTATGTAATCAACAAGAGTGTAATATGGGTAATTCTTGTAACCATACTTTCTTTTTCTGCATCTTACCTATACCTGAAGTATACCCCGCGTATATATGAAACCTCGTGCAGCCTGATGCTGAAAACGGAGAAGAAGACAGAAATATTGGGCATAGAGGATATAGTAAATGAAAGGGACGAATTTGAGATAAATCAGGAATTGCAGATACTGAAATCTAATTTACTGCTTAGCAAGGTGTATGAGGAGCTACCACTTAAAATTGGATATTTTAAAGAGGGTAAAACAAAATTTGTAACCAGTGAGCTTTATACCTCTGCTCCTTTTGAAGTAACAGCAAATATTAAGAGTGAACAGGTTTATAATGTTCCGATTTATGTGAAGATTTTAAGCAGTAAAAAGTACTACATCTCTTTTTCTTTGGATAATGTGGATTATGATGCAGAGAATAAGTTTGGCGAGGAATATCGAACACCATATTTTACCCTTAGAATAGATGCTACAAAAAAAGTCCTTGAGGAATCTCATAGGGATGGCGTTTATTATTTCAGGTTTCAGAGCAGGGAGTTTGTTATAAATGATATATTGAATAAACTGACAGTTAATCCGATAGACCCAAGGACCCAAACTCTGAATATTTCGTATAAAGACAGAGTACCCTCAAAGGCAAAAGATATAGTTGACAAAATTGTAGAAGAGTTTTTGGAGTATGATGTGAAGCATAAAAGAGAGGGTATCGAAAATATCCTTGCTTTCATTGACGCACAACTGGATACTGCAGGGATTGATTACCAGAAATTCCAGGATTCTATTTCCATCTTTAAGTTGCAGAATAACCTTTACGAAGGCTCTGATTACAATAGTATTTTGGATAATCTTAATAAACTACAGGAAAGTGTAAGCATACTTGAGGGCAATATGTCTATGATAGAAACCTTTAAGGAGTTTATTCAAAAAACCAAAGATTACAGCACACTTCCAACACTGAAATTTACCAATAGTAATATAGATATAGAAGGTGATATTACCCGCATAAATACTATGCAGAACAGGCGGGATATAATGTTGCTTGATGCAACTAAGAATCACCCTAATATAAGAATGCTGGATGTGGAAATAGATAAAGCGAAAGGGCAGTTATTGAAACGAACAGATAATGCAATAGATGGGTTGAAGATACAATTGCAGACTGAGCGGATTAAGTTGAACGATCTGATGAACCGTGCTTATCAGCTTCCGGAGATACAGGAGCAGCTAAAGCGCATGATGCGTATGAGTGAGTCTAAGGATAAGTTCTACTACAGTTTGTTTGACCAGAAGGCGAATTATGCAATAGCCAGTGCGGGTGTTGTATCCGACTATATATTATTACATGGCGCATCTTTTCCTACAGTAGCGGTTTCTCCTAAAGAGATAAGGATAAAAATAATTGGTTTGGCAATTGGGCTTTTGATAGGCGTATTAATCATATTGGTAAGGTATTTGCTGAATCAGAATATCGTTTCTATTCAGGAAGTAGAAAACAAATCAAAGGCTCCATTAATAGGTCTTATTCCAAGCTATCAGGTAGAGATGGAGCGTTCGCAAATAGTAGTAACGCAAAATCCCAAATCTACCATAGCGGAATCCTTCAGGGCCATAAGGTCCAATCTTCAATTTATAGACAGTACTCCAGGGCCTAAATTATTGGCTACGACATCTACTATACCCGGAGAGGGAAAAACATTTACCGCACTTAATCTGGCTGCCATATTTTCACTTATGAATAAGAAGGTGATTATACTGGATTGTGATATGCGTAAGCCAAGGCTTTCTAAAGTTTTTGGAGTAGATTCCAGTAAGGGTATGAGCACTATTCTAAGTAAGCAACATACACTAGAAGAATGTATAAGACCCAGTGGAGTAAATAATCTTGATTTTATTTCTGCAGGTCCTGTTCCGCCCAACCCTTCAGAATTATTGCTGTTACCTGAATTTGATATTTTGGTTAAACAGCTTAAGTCCATGTATGACATAGTGGTTATAGACACGCCACCTTTAGGTCTTGTTACCGATGCTATAGAAGTGATGAGAAGAGCTGATTATCCTTTATATATCATCAGGGCATCCTATTCTAATAGGAGCTTTCTGAGCAGTATAAATAAGCTGGTTGTAGAAAGTAAAATTACCAAATTGTCGGTTATACTGAATGACTACGGTAGGGGGCCTTCAGGCTATTCCTATGGATATGGCCAAACTTATGGATATGGATACGGATATGGGTATGGATACGGGTATGGTGTATATGGTAGTTATGGAACAAAAATGGGTTATTATTCAGAAGACTCTTCGGCCAAGAAGGAAAAAGAATCACTACTCACAAGAATCATAAATTTTTTCAAGCCGTGACAATAGATAATATTTACGTATTCTCCTTGCTGGGATTGTTTTTTGTAGTATCAGTATTGTTTTCATTTCTGATCAACTACTTATTTCTCAGGTTCTCCTTTAATCTTGGAAGCCGTAATAAGGAATTGAGCCAGGTTCGGTGGTCCGCAAATGTGAAACCATCTATTGGTGGGATTTCATTTTTTATACTATTTCTTGTTTCTATATCTATAATTGGCACTATACCGCGGGAGTCGGCAAGTTTTCTGGATAAGCGATTGATAGGGCTCATGGCAGCTTCTAGCCTGGGTTTTCTGCTGGGGCTTGCGGATGATACATATAATACCAACCCTTTGGTAAAATTTATCGGACAACTTTCCTGTGCCTTTATACTTATCATATCGGATGTATACATAAAAGTATTTGGCATAGAGGCTTTCGATTATCTTATTACTGTGATCTGGGTAATAGGATTGATGAACTCTATCAATATGTTGGATAACATGGATGCCATTACAACATCTATTTCTTCTTCCATAATTCTTGGAATGCTATGTATTATACTTATCCATGGCAATGTGTTGAATAACAATTATCTGGTAATGCTTGTAGGTGTATTGGGTTCATTAATAGGCTTTTTATATTTTAACTGGCATCCTTCAAAGATATTTATGGGAGATACGGGCAGCCAGTTTCTGGGCGTTTTCCTGGCTGCAAGCAGCATGATTTTTATCTGGGATTACAGGGACTTTCCCGGTTCTGTATTTGAAATAAAACAATTTATTATTCCTATGCTATTTTTCATTATTCCCCTTGTAGATACTATGACGGTAACTATAAGAAGGTTGATGCGCAAACAGTCCCCCTTTGTAGGAGGTAAAGACCATATTACGCATCACCTGGTATATTTAGGTTTGAGTGAAAGGCAAGTGGCGTCAACACTAATTTTTATTTCTCTTGCATCCATACCTTTTTGCATGCTTTTGGCCGCAGGGGTTATTGAATGGACAATGATGGTTTCCATCGGCTCTTTTGCATAC
Source organism: Bacteroidetes bacterium UBA7692 (assembly GCA_002482725.1). Classification (GTDB taxonomy): domain Bacteria; phylum Bacteroidota; class Bacteroidia; order Chitinophagales; family LD1; genus UBA7692. The sequence continues at coordinate 53,264 of DLGO01000127.1, forward strand.
TTCTTTATAGTATTTATCGTCTTTCAACTGCTTTACAACAAAGGCAAAAGACTGCATGAGGAAAAGATGAAGAAGCTAGCCTAAGAGACTGCGGTTTTAATGATTGCTTTAATGTCGGTGATGCGGCCTGGCTTATATTCCAATACTATTGTACTAATCTCCGCACCGGTCTTAATAGCCCTTACTGCGTAGAAAGGCTTCCCATCGCGAACAGAGAAACTTACTAAAGTAATATTTTCATTTTCGGGCAGAACGGTTTTCCCATTGTAACATTGAATGACGGAGTTTGTCTTTTCGAAAATAACATAGGTTAGGCTTCCTATATCGTCTGTAATATTGAGTTTAACAGTTAATCCAAATTTACTTAACCGGTCTATGTTAATCCAATTAAGATCATTTAAGGCAAACTGATAATATCCATGCATCACCATATTATCAGATATCCCTGCTGCTTTTCTTTCTCTATAAAGAGTGGTATTGGCATCGTCAAATAGTTTTGTTAATACATTGACTTGATCAATCCCTTCTTTTTCGACCTGATTCAGTTCCTGAAAGAATCGTTTAGTTTTTAAGTTTGTAGTAAACGTATTTCTGAAACCTAGTAATGAATCTACTGTATTCATATCCTTATGATATGCAGATTGAGCAGCGACACCTCTGTACTTCTGATATAAGGGGGGCATCCTTTCATTGATTATTGCATCTGTAAATATTGGGTTTGATACTAAGTTTAGTGATACTTCCTTTTTTAGCTTACTCAATCTTTGGGCTAATATTTTATAATAGTGGCTCTGCCAAAATGTTAGCCGCTTACAGATTATCATTTCGCGGCATTGCTGCAGTTTTTTAATAGCATCGAAATATCTTTTTTCATGAGAAATTGAATCTTTTCTGAATTTTTCAATAGCCCTTAAATAAGCACCTGTTCTTTTTGCGAAAATGATAGAATCTAAAGTATATTTCCTAAGGACTCGGTTATATTCCCTGTTAATCATCTTCTGTTTAGAATGTGTGTTTAAAAGCCTTTTTTGTGCATCTGAGAAGTATATTTTTATATTTTCCTTAATAGGTTTTACCGGAGCTTTAGGAGGGGTCAATCTGAATGTTGGTCTTACGGGAATTCCAATAATGGAGTATTTAAATTGAGAAGCATCAAATTTGTAGGTCTTCCATTTATCTATAATCCTATTGAGATCATTACTATCAATTTTCAAAAATGGTAATGGTATATTGTTGCCTTTGGTACTAATTGGATTTTCGTCGTTCTTTTTCCATGTTAACTGACCATTACTATTAAGAGTTGTATTATATATGGCCATATCATTGCGTAGTTTTTCAAAAGGAACCTCCACGTTAATTTGTTTGCCCTCCTTAAGGCTCAATGAATTTGTACCTTGATATGCCTCTATTTTGAACATTCCTCCGCTTTCAAGTAATCCTTCTTCGGAGATGGTTGATAGCCCATGAACTAACCAGTCTTCTTTATTGATTGCTGAAGTAAGTATAAGCTTAATGTCTCCATTACTAATATTTGATCCTTCGAATGCGTCTTTGGGAATATGAAGTTTAATTCCGGATATGCTTTCAATTTCTGTTGCACTTTCGGAGTTAATATAAAAAACCTCTGGTTTTGGAGCGATATCTTCCAACATTTCTTTGGCTGTTTCCCATTGAAAAGTTGTTATATTTACTATTACCCTCCTGTTAATCTCTCTTCCACTTTCGGATGTGTTTTCTAATGCAGGATTCGATTCGCCGAACCACTTTACCTTAATATCTGCCGTATCACTTGTGTAATTAGAAATGTATTCTTTTATACTTTGAGCTCTTTTATAGGACAGTTCTTTATTATATTGAGTAGTACCAATATTATCGGTGTGCCCTTGTATTTCTATTTTATAATGAGAAGATGAGTTTAGCACTTTCAAGATGCTATCCATATTCTCTATGGTTTTGGTATTCGGTGTTGACTCATTGGATTTAAATAAAATATAGAATGAATGCTTTTGTTCCCGTGCATTTAACACAATACAAGCAGCACAGAAAAGAAATACAATTGAAGCGCGTATCATAGAATATAGGTTTATGATTAGTAGACATTAAAACAACGTACTGTTGTTATAAAATATTGTAGAATCCACTTTTTTCAAGAGTAACTAAAGGATTAGGTTATCTTAGAAATAAATATGATTTTATGTTATCCCGAAAGCAGTTTTTAATCTCTTCTGCGGCGTCTTTTGCTGTGCTTAATTCTATTAGCTGTAAAGGGGATAGTAATTTAGGTGTAAAAGGTATATCAAAGACTTTGGCTTCATTAAAGCCGGAAGAATATATTGCTGACAATGATGACCTTTGGAGAGTCGTGAGGAATGAATTTATCATTTCAGATAAGTTTATCAACCTGAATAATGGAGCAGTAAGTCCTCAGCCAAAATCAGTACGCAACGCACATGTAGCCAATTACAATTTTGCAAATGAAGCACCAGTTCACAATATGTGGGAAGTACTTGGCGACAAGCGCGAAAATGTGCATTTGGCCCTATCAGCAATTGCAGGTTGTAGCCCTGAGGAAATTGCGATAAACAGAAATGCTACTGAAGGTCTATCCTCTATAATTTTCGGATTGAGATTGAAAGCGGGAGATGAGGTTGTGGTGAATAAATATGATTATCCTTTCGTAATAAATGCCTGGAAACAACGTGAGGTAAGGGATGGGATTAAATTGGTTTTTGTTGACCCTGAATTGCCAATAGAAGAGGATGCATATGTCGTAAGTTTATATAAAGACGCCATTTCTGCTAAGACAAAAATAGTACACTTAACACATATTCTTAATTGGACAGGACAAGTAATGCCGGTTCGTAAAATTGCTGATATTGCCCATAGCAAAGGATGCGAAGTAGTTGTAGATGTGGCTCACTCATTTGGTCTTTTAAGCTTTTCATTTGATGAACTGGGTGCAGATTATGCGGCTGCATCATTGCATAAATGGCTTTGTGCTCCTTTTGGGACGGGAATGCTATTTGTCAAAAAAGATAAGATAAAAAATCTATGGCCACTTATGTCCAGCTATCAATCGTTGTCCAGTGATATAAGGAAGTTTGAAACATTAGGGACACGATCGTTTGCTGCTGAAGCCGCGATAGAGGAGGCAATATTCTTTTCGGATACTTTAGGTAATGCAAAACAGAATAGGTTACGTTTTCTGAAAAATTACTGGCTGAATAGAATCGCGCACATACCCAAAGTGAAGATGCTTACTTCAAGAAAGGAAACATTTAGTTGTGGAATGGCAATGTTCAGTATTATAAACATGGATGCTAAAGATATTGAAGCGTATCTTTTCAGTAATTTTAATATTCTTACTTCTGTAGTCAAGATTGAAAAATTAAACGGAATACGCGTCTCTCCACATATTTATACAAATACGGAGGAACTGGATTTATTAGTAAAGGGTATTATAGAACTAACACGATAAGCTATGCAAACATTTTTTTCTAAACTGCAGAGTCACAGAGGGCTCAATTTTCTACTTATTGTTCTCTATGGAGCAGTGATAATATGGGGGCATGACACCTTCGTAAAGCTATCTGTTGTAGTGATGAATAGTCTTTCACTACCTGTATATAACCTCGTGGTAAAAATTATTGGTGCTTTGATTCTGTTGATTATAGCGGGAATATTAATTCATAATTTGTATAAGGACCAAGAGAGATTGTGGCATAAAGTTTTTTACCTTTTAGCTACCTCATTTCTGTTGATCCTGCATTTCAATGTAATGCTTGAAATGAATATCGAGATTATTCATGCCATTGAATATTCCCTGTTATGCATTTTAATTTACCCCTTAGCGCAAAGTTTCGGAGGAGCACTCGTTTTTTCGATTCCTTTCATGCTTATAGATGAATTCAACCAGTATGTGCATTTGTATCCGCAATACACGAAATACTTTGAATTTAATGATATTATACTTGATATACTGGGAGCGGGTATGGCAATGGTTTTTGTGTATATAAGCATTCCAATACGAGCAGAAAGTAAAGTCCTGTATAAAAGACCCGAATTGTATTTGATTGTGTCACTGGTTCTTATATTTTTTGGTCTGCTCACTACTTGTTTTATTGCTCAGCATGAAACAACCTCCTGTAACAATACTGTTTTCATATTAAGCAAATTGACAAATCCTCAATCCTTTTGGCAGGTACACGACTTCACTAAAGCAATATATCATGTTTGCACTCCTGTGGAGGGCTTTTTAATAATGATCCTATTGGCTACATTTTTCCTGGGTATGGACATAAAAAAAGCTCAACAATAATTTTGTTGAGCTCCTTGTAGTTATATGTAATTTACTCTATTTGCCGACAACAATATCAGTTCTATTCTTAGTATGCTTTTTAACCTGATCAGCAAATACTTTTGCCGGTTTAAATGCAGGAATATAGTGTTCGGGAATTTCTATTGCCAGATTTTTCTTGATATTTCTTCCTATTTTTTTAGCACGTTTTTTCAGTATAAAACTTCCGAAACCACGTACATAAACATTTTCTCCCTGTTTCAAAGAAGTTTTAACTTCTTTGAAAAATGCTTCTAACGCTACCAACACATCTACTTTTGGAACACCTGTTACATCACTAACTCTTGTTACAACATCGGCTTTTCTCATAACTAATTTGTTTTTTTGGTATTATAAACTAAAGTTCCACTTTAATTGTTGTTCAAAGTTGGTTAATTTTTTTCTCAAAACGCACTGTATCACAACAAATTACGTTTTGTTTAACAATAATCGAATATGGCTTTTATAAAGTTAAACAAAACGTAATGAAATTAATGCTATTTAGTTAAAAATGAAAGAAAACAAAGAAAAAGTGTTTTCAACACGTCTCCTGAAATGGAATAAATCTACCAATAACAGGCAAATGCCATGGAAGGGAGAAAGCGATCCTTATCTCATTTGGTTAAGCGAAATTATACTTCAACAAACAAGAGTTGAACAGGGGCTTAATTACTTTTTGGCGTTTAAAACCAAATATCCTCGAATAGTAGATTTAGCCGATGCTCCCGAAGACGATGTGATGAAACTTTGGCAAGGACTTGGCTACTACTCCCGTGCCAGAAATTTGCATGCCACTGCAAAGAGAATTAAAGACGATTTTGATGGAAGATTCCCTTCAGATTACAAGGATGTAATATCTCTGAAAGGCATAGGGACGTATACTGCTGCGGCTATTACTTCTTTTGCTTACAATGCTCCTTATGCAGTGGTAGATGGCAATGTAATCCGCATTCTTTCCCGCGTATTTGGACTTGATACGCCATTTGATACTACCGAAGGCAAAAAACTGTTTGCTCAATTGGCTCAACAACTTTTGCCCGAAAAGCAGGCAGGCGAATACAATCAGGCCATCATGGATTTTGGGGCTACTGTATGTGTACCTGCACAACCGAAATGCGCAGAATGTCCGCTTGATAATATTTGCGTTGCCTATCAAAATAATCTGATACACCTCCTACCCGTTCGCTCTAAAAAACTGGTAAAGCGTGAGCGCTTCTTTACCTATATTTTTATCACAGATGGTACAGGGCATACTTTCATTAAGAAGAGGCTTGAAAAGGACATCTGGAGTAATTTATATGAGTTCCCTTTGATTGAGTCCGATACCTCTATCGAAAAGGGATTCAAGCAGCGCATAAATGATCAATTTAATGTTAAAGTAGAATCTATTGATAGCTATTCAAAGGAATACCACCAATTGCTAACCCACCAAAAACTCCATATAAGATTTGTACAGGCCCAAATTAGCCAATTCGAGGGTGATAAGCTTTCCGGCTATGTCCGGATTCCTGTTTCTTCTTTGGCAGAATTTGCTTTCCCACGAACCATAGCTTTGTACTTGACTGAAAATAGACTAGTTTAGGGGTCACAATTCAAAAAATTACACTAAAAGATAGCAGATATGGTAAACAAAGTACAATTGCTTGGCAGGTTGGGTAAAGATCCTGTTGTAAAGCACTTTTCGAATGATAACGCTATTGCAGAATTCTCGCTTGCTACCGACGATAGCTATAGGGATAAAGAAGGAAAAATTATAGAGCAGACCGATTGGCACAACATAAAAATTCCTACCAAAAGACTTTCTGAGGTAGCGGAAAAGTACCTGAAAAAAGGCAGCTTGATATTCCTTGAAGGCAAGATAAAAACACGTGCCTGGGATGATAAGGATGGCAACAAAAGGTATACCACGGAAATAGTAGTGGATACCTTCAAGATGCTGGATAAAAAACCGGAAGGCGGCTCAGGAAACAGTGGCGGCGGATATTCTGGCTCATCACAAGCTCCATCTTACGAATCTACTTCAAGCAATACAAACTCAGGCTCATCTGCTTCAGCACCTGCTGTTGACGATGATTTGCCGTTCTAACCAAAAAGACAAATAGCAGTGCATTTTTCAAGATGCACTGCTTAACTTATAAATTTAAACAATCCATTTTGGACGGAGATAATATACCCCCCTCGGCATTCCAGCCCTTATTCATCATTCTGCAGTCGCTGCTCAATCCACCGACTCCCGAAGTATTCTTTGCGTGCTTAGCCATATTGGTTCTTATCGCATGCTCCGGCATTATGTCGGCATCAGAAATCGCATTCTTCTCCATATCGCAACCAGAGCTTGAAAACCTGCGGGATAGTGATGATAGCAAAGACAAAGGCATAGTATCTCTTCTGGAGCGCCCGCGCTACCTGCTTTCTACCATTCTTATATCCAACACTTTCGTCAATATCGGAGTGGTCATAACCTCTTACTTCGTTACTACCAAAATGTTCAACTTCATAGATGTGCAGCTTGGTTCATTTACCATTACCGGTACATTGCTGGAGTTTGTATTCAACGTTATCATTGTCACCTTTACATTAGTCCTGTTTGGCGAAGCTACTCCAAAGGTATATGCCACACACAACAAGATAAGCATAGCTCGCGCCATGAGCCCTGTATTCCGTATTATGTTGCTTATATTTCGTCCTGTCAACTGGCTCTTGGTTGGCTCTACCCATGTATTGGAAAAGCGCCTGAGGAAGAGGAGTGCTGAGATTGATATTGATGAGATAAATAAGGCCATCGAGATTACCGTTGAGAACAAAGAGAGCAAGCAGGATGCCCGCATACTAAAAGGTGTTGTACAGTTTGGCAACATCAACGTAAAGCAGGTGATGAGGCCACGTATGGAAGTTGCGGCTGTTGACTATTCTATCGATTTCAAAGAACTAATGGAAAAAGTGCAGGAGTATGGCTATTCGCGTATGCCTGTATTTAAAGAGACCCTCGACAATGTAGTGGGTGTGCTATACATCAAAGACCTTTTGCACCATATTAACCAGGAGGCGCAATTCGGCTGGCAAAAGCTACTGCGCGAGCCGTTATTTGTGCCTGAATCCAAAAAAATCGACGACCTCCTGCGCGAGATACAGACCAACAGAAAGCACATGGCTGTTGTGGTAGATGAATATGGCGGTACAAGCGGCATCATTACACTGGAAGATATTATAGAGGAAGTGATAGGCGACATAAAGGATGAATTTGATGAAGCAGAGCAGGATGTTGATGTCAAAGAAATTGCCGAGAATGTATTTGTATTCAATGGAAAGACTTCTATCCTCGATGCCTGTCGTGCCCTCGATATTGAGCTTGAGTTTTTTGATGAAGTTAAAGAAGATGCAGAAACCATAGGAGGCCTTATATTAGTGCTTGCAGGCCGTATTCCCGACATCAACGAGATCCTGGGTTTCCAGGGCTTGCAGTTCACCGTTATGAAGATTGCCAACAACAGAATAGAAGAAATTAAGGCCGAATGGAAAGACTAATATCAAACCGCATATCAGTTGTATTTTTCTATACAGCCTTAGCCCTTATCATAACTACACTTTCGGCTTGCACCGATGAGTATTCGCCTAAGCAGAAAGCTTATCCCCGCGTCGTATTCCCCGAAAGGAAATACGAACTTTTTGTTCCGGCCAACTGCCCATTCCAATTCGAAAAGCCCGTATATACCACAGCAGAAAACGACACTACTTTTTTTGGCGAAAAGCAGGACAATCCTTGCTGGTGGAACGTAAGTTTTGGCGACTTCAATGGCACCATTAACCTTACATACAAAGACATTAATAAGGATGAAACCTTTGAGTCCCTTGTAGAAGATGCCCACAAGCTATCCTTCAAGCACAGTAAAAAGGCCGACTACATTGATGAGGTTAAGGTGGAAAACCCCAATGGTGTAGGTGGCATTTTATATGATGTAGGGGGCGATGCCGCATCCAATGTCCAGTTCTTCCTTACCGATAGCAATAAGCACTTCATACGCGGTGCCTTATACTTCAACAATACACCCAATAGCGACTCTATGCTGCCGGTTATGAACTTCGTGCGCGAAGACCTGAAGCACCTCTTGAAGACCTTTAAATGGAGATAAGAGCTCTGTTTTATTAGTCCATCATCTTATCCAACAGGTCGCCGTACATCTTCATAATACCTTTGCGCAGTGGCACCATTTTCTCATCAAAGTCCGCAGGTAGCTTTCTGCCTTCCCTGTGCCTTATGATGTTTTTCAGTTGTTCAAAGAACGGCCTGTAGGTTTCCACTACTTTTTCACCGGGCTTACTGTCCAGGTATTTAAAGTTCCTGTTCAGGTTTGCCTTTGCTCCCTCTAGGTCATTGTTCATCACAAAGAAGGCATTGTGTACCATACGCTGCAGCACCTCACCCAAAAAGCTCACCTGCAACCTGCTATATGTTTGCCCCATCTGCAGGTAATCCGCAGCTTTTTTAAAGTCTCCCTTATGCATATACAGGATGGCATAAGTTCTTTCTATATCAAACAGTATACCGGTATCTCCTGTTTCATCCGTTACATGTTTCAGGTGCGCATCCATCATCTGCTGCGCCTCCTCAAATTTATGGTTGATGATGGCGATAACGCTGAACATCAATGGGTGGTAATAATTCCGTTGTAGCTGGTCTCCATGCTTTGCAAAAATTTCCCTGTACAGCTTCAGCGCTTCTTCAAACCTGCTGCCCATGCAGTATGCTTTTGCCAGCTTGGTCAGCGCATATATCTTATAGTTAAGGCCTACTTTGCTATCTGCTTTGTCATAAGTCTCCAGCAAGTCCCTTAGCGATTGTATCAGGCTCGGGTAATCCTCTGTATAGAAGTCGTAGTAGCTTGCCCAGCACAGGTGGTATTGCACCAGCGCTGCATAGTATGGCTTGTTCCGCAGCTTCTCTTCCCACTCCTTCATACTCTTTTTAAATGCCTGCTCGTACTCCTTGCTATCCGTGTTTGCAGCATGCACAAATATCTTTCCATACTCATACTGCAGCATTATCTCTGCCTTGTGGTCCTCATCACCGGCTGTATACAGCTGCAGGTAATTATCGCGGTGGTAGCGCGTCAGCTCATCATTGTAGTTGGTCGCGCTGCCTCTCCTCATTTGCTGAAATGCCACCCAGTGAAAGTGCCGCAGCTTATCTTTGTCTCCTGCTGCTGACAGTTGCCGCTCTGTTATTTTCAGCTCATGCCGCATCAGCTTTATCAACTCTCTTTCATTCAGAAACGATAGCCTCTTCTCCAGCGAGCCATTCGTCAGTAGCTCAAGGGTTTTATCCAGCAATATGGAGTTTATCTTGTCGTAGTGCGATTTGCTCAGCTTGCATTGCTCCATGATAGCCTTATCCTTATGGCCTTTTTTCCTGCCCGATTCTATTGTACCGCACAGCACCTGCCGCTGAAGTTCAGGCAGCTCAGCCTCTTTCAGTTTTTCCAGTTCATGCTCGTGGCATCTTTTCAGCAAATCAGATAAAAAACTCATATTCCCTTTTAGCCTGTTTAATCTTTCACAATATAATTGTATTGCAGCTCTATAAAAAAGCCTGTTTATGCCGTATCTTTGGCGGTCGCATCAAACTAAAAATGGCATCCCAAACAAATCCTCAGCTAGACCTCGCTTTCAACTTTGTGCAGTATACCCATAAGAACATTTTCCTTACGGGTAAAGCAGGTACGGGCAAAACCACTTTTCTCCATAACCTCAAAAAATCATCGCCCAAGCGCATGGCCATAGTAGCGCCAACCGGCGTGGCTGCTATCAATGCAGGTGGTGTTACCATACACTCCTTTTTTCAGCTGCCGTTTGGCCCTTATATACCGGGGCAGAGCAACAAAAACCAGTCCGAGCAAAAACGCTTCAACCGCGACAAGATCAAGCTTATACAAGGCCTCGACCTGTTGGTGATAGACGAGATAAGTATGGTGCGCGCCGATATGCTCGATGCCATAGATGCTGTGCTGCGCCGCTACAAAGACAAGTGGAAGCCATTCGGTGGTGTACAGCTGCTAATGATTGGCGACCTGCACCAGCTATCCCCTGTCATCAAGCCCGATGAGTGGGAGCTGCTGCGTCCGCACTACGAAACCATCTACTTTTTCAGCAGCCAGGCGCTTAAGCAAACCGAGCCTGTAAGCATAGAGCTAAAGCACATCTATCGCCAGAGCGATACTTACTTCATAGATATGCTCAACAAGGTGCGCGACAATGAAGTCGACTACCACCTGCTTAATGAGCTCAACCAACGCTACATCCCGGATTTTAAGCCCACTTCCGAAGAAGGCTATATCACCCTTACCACCCACAATGCATCTGCCCAGCAGATAAACCAGGTGAAGCTGGATGAACTGGCCGGCCGCACTTACTCATTCGAAGCGGATATCAAAGATGACTTCCCTCAATACAGCTATCCTACAGAGCTCAACCTCGACCTGAAGATTGGCGCGCAGGTGATGTTTGTCAAAAACGACATTACCCGCGAAAAGCTTTTCTACAATGGCAAGATTGGCGTCATCACCAGGATAGAGGGCGATACCATCTATGTCAAATGCCCTACCGATATGGTCGAAATCCCCGTTGGCAAGCTCGAGTGGCAGAACATCAAATATTCGCTCGACAATACCACAAAGGAAATCAAGGAAGATATCATTGGCACCTTTACCCAGCACCCGCTAAAGCTTGCCTGGGCCATCACTATCCACAAGAGCCAGGGCCTTACCTTCGAGCGCGCTATCATAGATGCGCAGCTGGCCTTTGCACATGGCCAGGTATATGTTGCGCTCAGCCGTTGCAAAAGCTTTGAAGGGCTGGTCCTTCGCACGCCTATACCAAACAGTAGTATCAAGACCGATAGCACCGTGGCAGCCTACACGCGCGAGAATAGTCGCAACGAGCCAAATGAGGGCATACTACACCAGGCCAAGATCAACTTTCAGCAGGCTATGCTGGAGGAGCTGTTCGACTTCCGCGCTATGCGTATTGCCATCAACTTCCTGGAGCGCACCTCTATGGAGTTCGAGAACAGCCTTGGCGAAGACCTCGCCCGCACTGCGCAGGAACTCAAGGTCAACTTCGAGCAGCACATATTTTCTGTAGGCGAAAAGTTCAAGCTCCAGCTTACTTCTTTCTACAACGAAACCACCATGCCAGAGCAAAACCTTCCCTTGCAGGAAAGGGTCCAAAAAGCAGGTAGCTATTTCGAAGAAAAGCTGTATGCCTTTATCAGCAAGCCTTTATCCGAAGTGTCTGTAGAGTCCGACAATAAAGAGATTAAGCTTCGCGCAAAGGATGCCGTAGAAACCATACAGCGCGAGGCTTTTATCAAAGGTCGTTGCTTCAAAGGTGCCAAACAGTTCGATGCTATCCAGTACTTGCACACCAAGGCCAATGCCGATATAGACTTTAAGCCCGAAACCAAAAGCAAGCCGCAGGGTACAGATAGTGCCTTGCCCAAAGTGCCTAACCCAAAGCTGTACTCACTACTGCGCNNGCTGGCGCGATGCGCTGGCTGCCGAGCAGGATACAGACGGCTTCCAGATAGTACCGCACAAAACTATGGTAGAGCTGGTTTCCCTGCTACCTACCGATATGCCATCACTGCTCGCTATCAAAGGTATCGGCAAGGTAAAAGCCAATACCATTGGTCAGGACATTATCGACATCATAGCAGACTACTGCCGCAATAATGGCATAGTGCCGGAGCCTATCACCGTTAAGTCAAAGAACAATGCTACTACAAAGACAGACACCAAAAGGCTGTCTTACGAGTTATACAAAAGCGGCAAAACCATTCAAGAGGTTGCCGTGGAGCGTGGCTTTTCGCCCCAGACTATCGAGACACACCTCGCTACTTATGTGGCTACAGGCGAGCTGCCTGCTACCGATTTTGTCAATAGGCAAAAGCTGGATGCCATTATAGCTTACATGACCCAACACCCCGCAGCTTTGCTTTCCGAGGTGCGAATTGCATTGGGCAATGAGTTCACTTTTACAGAGTTGAAAATGGCCAAGGCTTCTTTAGAAAAGGCTTCTGCCTAAAATTTATTAGCCGGCTATCAGTGCCAGAAATTCATCCTCTGTCAACACAGTAATGCTTGGTATTTCCTTCGCCTTTTTCAGCTTGCTGCCGGCATCTTCTCCTACTATCAGGTAGTTGAGGTTAGCACTTACACTGCTTAGTAGCTTACCTCCGTTTTCTTCCACCAGCTGCTTGGCCCTATCGCGGCCAAACTGTTGCAGGCTACCGGTAAACAGAAATGTTTTCCCTTCCAGCTTATTGTTTTTTGCCACAGCATCTTCGGGTCTGTTCTCGGTATTTACCCCAAAGTCCCTCAGTGCTTCCAGCAGGTGTATGTTGCCTTCATTGCTGAAGAAAGTCCCTATGCTCTTAGCCACCTTTGGGCCTATGCCTTCTATGTTCACCAGGTCTTCCGGGCTCAGCCCCGGCAGGTCAAATATTGTTTTGATATGCCCTGCTATATCCTTCGATGTCGTAACACCCACGTGCCTTATACCTAGTGCATTCAACAACCTCCAAAGTGGCCTGCCTTTCGATTCTTCTATGCCTTTCTGTAGCTTCTCTACCGACTTCTTACCCCAGCCTTCCAGCAGTACTATTTCTTCATAAGGCAGGCTGTATATGCCTTCTACATTTTTCAGGTAGCCGCGCTGCAAAAAGTCTATTACTATAGCCCTGCCCAGTCCGTCTATGTCCATGGCATCCTTGCTCACATAGTGTATCACGCGCTCTTCAGTTTGTGCCGGGCAGTCTGCATTGTCACAGCGCCACACCGCTTCTTCTTCAGGCTTTATCAGTTGCTCATGGCACGATGGGCATACTTTAGGGAAGTCTATCTTCCGCTCCGTACCATTGCGCAGGTCGGCCACCACGCCAATTATATATGGTATCACCTCGCCTGCACGCTCCACTATTACTGTGTCATTTATGTGTATGTCTTTATCTGTTATAAAAGCCTCATTGTGCAGCGATATAGACGCGATCGTTACACCCGCCAATGGCACCGGCTGTATCTTGGCAACAGGCGTTACTGCGCCTGTGCGCCCTACCTGAAACTCCACATCCAGCAATTTCGATTGCGCCTGCTTGGCCGCAAACTTGTAGGCGATAGCCCAGCGCGGATGGTGCGATGTAGCGCCACACCTTTGCTGCATGGCCAGGCTGTTTACCTTTACCACCATGCCGTCGGTATCTATCTTGTAGGTATTGCGCTTGTTGTCCCATAGTGCCAGAAACTCCTGTATCTCTTCCACGCTCTGGCATACTTTCAGCTCGTGCATCGGTGTTTTAAATCCGCATTGGTGCAGTATCTCTATGGTATGGTAGTGCGACTCCAGCTTACCTGCCAGTAGGTTTTTGCCATCCTTGTCCTCTGCCAGGCTCACATGGTATAGTATCGCTTCCAGCTTGCGCGCGGCGGCCTCGTTCGGGTCTTTCAGTCTCAGCGAACCCGATGCAGTGTTGCGCGGGTTTTGGAACTCCTTCTCACCCCTTGTCTTTCGCTCTGCGTTCATGCGTTCAAACACATCGCGCTGTATGATTACCTCGCCTCGTATTTCTATCCTGTGTATGCCATGTGCCGAAAAATTGGCTGACAGCGGTATCGATGCCAGTGCTTTTGCATTGTTGGTGATATCTTCGCCCACCGCACCATCGCCCCGAGTTGCAGCGCGCACCAGCATGTCATTTTCGTACACCAGCGCTATGCTCGCCCCGTCAAATTTTGGCTCCACGCAATACGATATTTCTGTGCTGTTGGTCAGGTTGCGAATACGTGTATCAAAGTCGTTCAGGTCATCTGCATTGTACGAGTTTTCCAGCGACAGCATCGCCACAAGGTGCGCCACCTGCGTAAAATCCTCCGTAAGCGCACGCGCCACTCGTTGTGTTGGTGAGTCTGCCTTTATTAGCTCTGGGTCTTCCTTCTCCAGCTGCTTCAGGTCGCTGAACAGCTTATCATAATTTACATCCAGCAGCACGGGCTCGCTCAGCACATAGTACCGCCAGTCGTGGTAGTTTATAACCCTCCGCAGCGCATCCGCCCGCTCCGGCGCAGGCATAGTCTCCTGCCCATCCAGTAATTTTTCAGTCAGCTTATTCAGTGCCAGTTGTTGCTCAGTAGAAAACATGCGCCTAAAGTATTAAAATCAAAATTTGTAACCCCATTTCCTATCCTTATGTTCATTTCTTAT
>DLGO01000016.1 GCA_002482725.1 Bacteroidetes bacterium UBA7692
TTTTATGACAGTACCTTGCGCCAGCTGATTTTTACCGCATGATGGAGGTGAAAAGTACCTCAAGTTTTACCGATATAATTGTTGGCGAGGGCGTGACACTAAATGATATTCAAAAAAGTTTTGATGTCATTTTGGGAATTGAAGTAAAACATTGATTGTCAGTAAAAAAATGGTATGGTGGGTTGAGAAAATGACACTAAACGGATGAAATGAATGTTGGTGTCAAGTTTGGAGCACCGCTGCGCTGGTAGCTAAATGTATTGCTTACGCACGATGGTGGGTGAGGCCACCCTCCACGGCAGCGAGCGATAAAAAGTACCGCAACATAGAGTTGAAAAGTACCGCAAGTTTCAGTCGGGATGAGCGTAAACAAATTATTAAAAATGAATTATAATAGCTTCTTAGCAAGATTTAAGCAACGCGATAGCGATACAATCATATCTTAGATTCAGCGTTTATAAGGCCGTAAAGATTACCGTGGACATATATTCAAAGAAAACGAACTTCAAATTTATACTACTGATAGCTGCTGCAGCTATTGGTATAGCTACTGTAACCTATACCAACTACCTGGCAAGCAAGATATCGGTGGAGGAAAAGCGCAAGGCGAAACTGTGGGCAGATGCCATAGAAAAAAGGGCAAGGTTGCTTTCGTACACCTATGACCTCTTCAACAAGCTGGCGAAGGACGAGCGGCAAAAGGTGCAGGTGTGGGCGCAAAGCACCAAGTTTATATTGACTGTAGAGGATAATGACTTGCTTACGTTCTTCAACGATATAATAACCACCAACAACAATATACCTGTGGTGCTGGCAGATGAGTCGATGCAGATACTGGCCACCCGGAACGTGGAGTACCCGGGGGTGGATACTATAAAGAAGCTGGAAGGTAAGCTGATGAAGGAGTTTTCGGCCTACCCGCCTATAATAGTGCAGTACCGGAACAACCGGAACTTTATCTACTATAAAGACTCGAACCTATTTCAGGAGCTGAAGAATAACCTGAACGACCTGGTGGCCAAGTTTATATCGGAGGTAGTGGTGAATACAACCATATCGCCTGTGATACTGACCGACGAAAAGGGTAGCGCTATAGCTTACGGTAATATAGACTCTACTAAAATAAATACACCTGACAAGCTGAAAGTGGCGATAGCAGGTATGAAGGAAAACCATGAGCCGATAACGCTGGAGCTGGGCGATATGGAAAAGAAGTACATCTATTTTGATGATTCTGTGCTGTTGAAGCAGTTGCGCTGGTTCCCATATATACAGCTGGGCATTTTCGGTATATTTATACTGATAGCCTATTTTGCTTTCAGCAATGCGCGCAAGGCCGAGCAAAACCTGGTGTGGGTGGGTATGGCAAAGGAAACAGCGCACCAGTTGGGCACGCCCATATCATCGCTGGCATCGTGGGTGGAATACCTGAAAGAGACAGAGGCACTGAAGGGTAGCGAGCACATACTGGTGGAGCTGGATGCGGATATTAACCGGCTGACACTGGTTGCCGACAGATTCTCTAAGATAGGATCGGCACCTAAGCTGGAAGAGCAAACTGTGGATACACTGCTGGACAGGAACATCGGCTATATGCAGGCACGGATAAGCACCAAGGTGAAAATTACGAAGGTGGTAGAGGATGCTGACCTGTCGGTAGAGATAAACGACCAGCTATTTGACTGGGTGCTGGAGAACCTGTTTAAGAATGCTATAGACGCCATGGAAGGGGAGGGGCGCATAGAAGTAAGGGCATTTAAAAATGGCCGTGATGCCGTGATAGAGATAAAAGACTCGGGATGCGGTATCCCACGTGCCAAGTTCGCTACTGTATTTGAGCCGGGATTCAGCACCAAGCGGCGCGGCTGGGGGCTTGGCCTATCACTTACCAAACGCATAGTAGAGAGCTACCATAGTGGAAAGATTTTTGTAAAAGAAAGCGAGCTGGGTAAAAGCACTACGTTCCGCATAGAGCTACCCCGTGCATGATGTGCCAACCAATATTATCCATTAACAACAGGCTCTTGCTTTTTTAGCTTAATTTCGATGCATCCTAAAACAGACTTTATCATATCTAAACAAGAAATAAGCGAAAGCGTGAGATTCATATATACATTACTTTTTGCGTTGTGCTTTGGTGTGGGGCAATCGCAAATACTTTACCACTCGACAAAAGTTCCGGTTACTGATAATAGCCGCACCCTCAGCAATCCATGGACGGGAGGCGCAGATGCGCTGCAGTATTCGCCCATCAATTTCAATAACGACGGATTGATGGACCTGTTCGTGTTCGACAGGGTAGGCAACAGAATCAACTGTTTTGTAAATACCGGCAGCAATGGGGTGGCCTCTTACCGGTATGCGCCCGAATATTTGTCTTGCTTTCCTGCATTGGAAAACTGGGCGCTGATACGCGACTATAATAAAGACGGCATACCGGACCTATACACCTATACCAACCTGGGCGGCAGGGTGCTGAAAGGAAAGATAACCAATGGCAAGCTTTCGTTTGACGAGGTTTGCCCGCTGCTGAAATTCAAGGACCTGATCAATAATGGTTACTTCATCAACATCTTCATCTCGAGCGAAGACATACCCGGCATAGAAGATGTGGATGGAGATGGCGACCTGGATGTGGTTACGTTTGGCAATGGCTCTGCGTATGTGGAGTATTACCAGAACCTGACTATTGAGAAAGGCTTTGCGCTGGACTCGTTCATATTTGACTCAGACCATTTTGACCTGTGCTGGGGCCGCTTTACCGAGTCGTTGAATAATAACTCGGTGTACCTTGGGGCTTGCAAAGCGGACGGCATACATGGCGGTGCGAATAATGCCAGCAGGCATTCCGGTTCTACCATTTGCCTCTTCGACCGCAACGGCGATGGCGACGAGGATATACTGCTGGGTGATGTGTCGTTCTCCTCTATGGTGTACCTGGAAAACGGCGGCGACAGCACCTACGCAAACATGATCAGCTACGACAGCATTTATCCCAAGTATAATGTGCCTGTGAACCTTCAACTGTTCCCTGCGGCCTTTATACTGGATGTAGACAATGATGGAAAAAACGATATGCTGGTAGGTCAAAATGCGCGCAACACCAGCTCTAACACAAAGAATTCGATCTTCTACAAAAACGTAGGGTTGAATGTGAACTATACCTTCGCTTACCAAAGTGATTCCTTCCTGATAGACGGGATGCTGGACTTTGGCTCGGAATCGAAACCAGTAGCCTTTGATTACAATGGTGATGGACTGATGGACCTGGTAGTAAGCAACTTCAACTACTACCCCCAGAATATAGTGAACCCTGTTTCGCAACTGGCACTGCTGGAAAATACCGGTACTGCTACGGCACCTGCATTTAAACTGGTGGACAGGAACTACTCATCGCTGAGTCAGTACACGCTGCGCTCGGGCTCGCCTACCTTTGGTGACCTGGATGGTGATGGCCTACAAGATATGCTGGTTGGCGACTATACGGGCAGCATGCACTTCTTTAAAAATGCAGGCACATCCACTGCTGCATCGTTCCCATCTATGACTACTCCGTATTATTTTGGAGTAGATGTGGGTGTAAGCGCAGTGCCAACCCTGTTTGATGTAAACGGAGATGGTAAGCTGGACATAGTATGCGGTAAGCAGGATGGCAAGCTGAACTACTACAAGAATTTTGGCACTACTACTATTCCTGCATTTCATGCAGATTCGGTGATTACCCAATTTGGTAAGATAAATGTACAGGGGATATATGATGTGTTTGGCGCAAGCGCGCCTGTGCTGAAGCAGAATGGCACTGATGTAGAACTGTACGTAGGCGCTTACAATGGCTTCATCTATAAATATAAGGTGAATATGGATACGCTTACCGGCACATTTGCCAGGCTGGATACCAATGCCGTACGCTTCGATGCAGGGCTTAGGGCTACGCCTGCCATTGCGGACTTTAACGGAGACGGCATCAATGATATAGTAGTGGGCAATGGTGCAGGGGGGCTTAGCTTCTTTTCATCTATCAATGAGTTTACAGCTATAGATGATATCAGGGCTCAAGCAGGTGTGGCATTTTCTCTGTATCCCAATCCTGCAACAGATGTGTTGAACATCATTTTTGATAGTGAAGAAAACACCGGAAGGCAGGTTCAGATCCTTTCTGTAATAGGTCAGAAGGTGTTTGAAAAATCAGCAGATGGCAATGTATTGAAGGTAGATGTTGAGGCATTTACCCCGGGAATTTATTTCGTAACAGTTAGCAGTAAGAACAGGGTAAGCACACAGCGTGTTGTTATCCGATAAGCATATCAATGGTAAAATTGTATAAGAATCTGGCAAGCGCATGTGTGCAAGCTTTGGAAACTATTTTTGTGGAGCAGAAATATGCCGATGATGTAGTCGGCAACCTGCTACAAAGCAATAAGCAATGGGGCTCCCGCGACAGGCAGTTTCTGGCATCGACTATCTACGATACGGTGCGCAACTTCAGGTTGTACAAGAACGTAGCCGACAGCATGGACTTCTGGAAAGTGCTTGCGGCAAAGTGGATCGTAGAAAAGATAGACCTGCCTGAATGGCCCGAGTTTGCGGAGGTAAACGCAGCGGAGTATAAAGCCCGCTATGAGCAGCTGATAACGAACCCTGCTATAAAAGAATCGTACCCTGACTGGCTGTATGAACTGTGCGTAGAGGAACTGGGAGCAGACACTGCGAAGGCAGAACTTGCCGCCCTGAACCAACCCATAGATGTGTACCTGAGGGTAAATACGCTGAAGACAACACGCGGCAAAGCAAAGCTGCTGCTGGAAGAAGAAGGCGTGGCTGTAGAATCCATAGATGGGTTTGATAATGCCCTGCACCTGACCACCCGCCGCAACCTGACGTCGACAGTATGTTTCCGCGATGGATTGATAGAAGTGCAGGATCTGGGCTCGCAACAGATAGGGGCTTTTCTGCAGGTAGAACCTGCTGACTATGTAATAGATGCCTGCGCAGGTGCCGGTGGCAAAACGCTGCAGATAGCATGTGAACTGAAGAACCGTGGCACTATAGCTGCATTGGATATACATGAGTCGAAGCTTACCCAGCTACGCAAGCGTGCGCACAGGGCAGAGGTAACTATAATAGAAACACATATAGCAGACAGCAACACCCGCGCGTATTTGTTTGGCAAAGCTGATAAGCTGTTGCTGGATGTGCCGTGCAGCGGATTGGGCGTAATAAAACGCAATGCCGATACCAAATGGAAGCTGACACAAGAGAAGCTTGCCGAACTACTGGAAACACAGTGGGAGATACTATCGCGCTATACAGAGATGCTGAAGCCGGGTGGTGAGTTTGTGTATGCTACGTGCAGCATACTGCCATCGGAAAATGAGAAGCAGGTGCAGAAGCTATTGGCTGCCATGCCCGATAAATTTAAGCTGATAGAAGAGAAGCGCATTTCGCCTACTGGCAATACCGATGGCTACTACATGGCCAGATTAGCAAAACTAAACTAGTAGCGGATAGGTATGAAAGCGTTGGGTTTCAGGTTTGTGGTAATGGTGCTTTTGCTGAATGCGTCTGTTGGCGTGTCGGCTCAGTCTGCCCCTAAGTGGATGGTAAAGCAGGCAGAAAAAGACCTGAAAACAGGGTACTATTACGATGCAGCAGAGGCGCTGGAAATCATGCTAAAGAAAGATTCTGCCAATGCCTATTTCCACTACCTGCTGGGGCAGAGCTACTTTATGATGCGCGACTACGATGCCGCTAAATCACATTTTGTTTTTGCCGCCCAATCGACCTTACCCAAAAAAGACGACGCCCTTTTCTTTCAGGCGATGGTAGAGAAGATGAATGGCAACTGCAAATCGGCTACGCCATTGTTTAAGCAACTGCAATCGTCTGCTGACGCAGAAGTGAAGGCCAAAGCCGCGATGGAGCTAAAGGGCTGTATGATGAATGCCGCCGAGCAAGAGGTGGTGATAAGCCACTTGTCAAAAGCTATCAATTCCAACTATACCGACCTTTCGCCCAGCTACAATGCAGGCGACCTCTACTTTACCTCTATCAGGTCAGATACCATTATTACACCCAAGCCCGATTCTTTGTTGCCCTTATATGTTATGAAGCTGTATTCCAGCAGGCTGCGGGATACGGGATATACGCGGGCCTTTCCTGTGCCTACCTTTTCGGTGCCGGGCAAGCACCTGGCCAATATAGCCCACTCACCCGACAATCAATCGCTGGTGTTTACTATATGCGATGGAGTGATGAAGCCTACCAACTGCAACCTGTGGTTCAGCTACCAGAACGATGGTGAATGGAGTCCGGCAATGGAAATGGAGCTGGTGATTAACTTCAATACCTATAACTCTACACAGCCATCGCTGGCACTGATGCCCGATAGCTCTGAAGTCTTGTTCTTTGCGTCCGACAGACCCGGAGGACTGGGTGGCATGGACATCTGGTACTGCAGGCGGATAGGCAAAAAGAAATTCTCCGAGCCTAAAAACCTTGGTGCCGGCATCAATACCCCTTTCGATGATATTTCGCCCTTCTATTCAGGGCAGAACAGGACGCTCTATTTCAGCTCAAATGGCTATCCGTCGTATGGAGGTTTAGACATCTTCAAGGCTGTGGGAATACCTCCAAAATTCTCTGCTGTTACCAATGTGGGCATGCCTTATAACTCCACCTACGATGATACCTACTTTCGCTTTGCAGCAGACACCAATACGGGCTACTTTGTATCCAACAGGCCTGGTATTTACTCGGTAAAAAGCGCTACCTGCTGTGACGATATTTTTGCCTTTAAGACGCAAAAGAAATTCCATCCTGTGGTGCAGCTAAGCGCAGTAGATCTGAATGGAGATGCTTTGGATAAAGTCAGGTTTACTATCACCGGCGATAATAATGGGTTTAAGGTCGACACTGCTTTCACGGGCCAGTTGAAGTTCCCACTGCCTGATACTGGTCGCTATACTTTCAAGGCGGTAAGAGAGGGCTTTTTCTCTACCGAAATGGCGGCCAGGTTGGATGAAACTGCGCTGAATGATATTTCAGAAATGGCGTTCCTGTTGAAGCCTATAGAGACTGAGAAGGCTTATGCATTGGGTAATATATACTATGAGTACAACAAGACTGAGTTTCGACCCGACTCTAAATTGGCCCTGGATCAGTTAGTAGTATTGCTGAAGGAGAATCCTGCCATGGTGGTAGAGGTGGCGTCACATACCGATGCGCTGGGCGATGAAGCCTATAATCTTAAGCTGTCGCAGGCACGGGCCGAGAGTTGTGTAAACTATTTGCTTACCTGTGGTGTAGAAACGAACAGGCTTGTGGCCAAAGGTTATGGAGAATCGAAGCCTATAGTGCTGTGTAATTTTGCTAATGAAAAAGAGACTGAGAACAAGGAGGCGCCTTGCTATATAGCCAACAGGAGAACCGAGTTCAAGGTGCTGTCGGTAAAATAAATTTTAAGGCTTAACATTAGAGTCTTTTATTCGCAGCGCAATTTAAAGAAGAAGGAAATGAAAGCGTATATTTTTCCCGGTCAGGGAAGTCAGTTCAGGGGAATGGGCAAAGACCTGTTCGATAAGAGTGAAGAAGCTCGGCAGTTGTTCGATACTGCCAACAAGATATTAGGGTTCAATATCAGTGCTATTATGTTCGAGGGTAGCGATGAGGACCTGAAGCAAACTCAGGTTACGCAGCCTGCGGTTTTCATACATTCGGTTATCAGCACCAAACTGCTGGAGTCATTTGACCCTGCTATGGTGGCCGGGCACTCGCTGGGCGAGTTTTCGGCATTGGCTGCCGCTGGTGTTATGAGCTTTGAAGATAGCCTGCGTCTCGTGCTAATCCGCGCGCTTGCCATGCAGCAGGCCTGCGACATTACGCCATCTACAATGGCTGCAGTATTGGGCTATGAGAGCGATAAGCAGGTAGAGGATATCTGTGCATCGATAGAAGCGGAGGTGGTAGTTGCGGCTAACTACAACGCGCCTGGGCAGATTGTTATATCGGGTAGTGTAAAAGGCATCGACCTGGCCTCTGAAAAGCTGAAAGCAGCAGGGGTTAAGCGCGTGCTGAAACTACCTGTGGGCGGGGCTTTCCATTCACCGCTTATGGAGCCTGCGCGCAAGGAACTGGCAGATGCCATAGCCAAAGCTACCTTTAATAAACCGCTGTGCCCGGTATACCAAAATGTAGCGGCGATGCCGGAGACAGAACCCTCCAGGATAAAGGAGAACCTGATAGCGCAGCTTACGGCACCTGTCAGGTGGACACAATCTGTGCAGAACATGATAGCCGGTGGAGCGCATCAGGTCTATGAGGTTGGCCCGGGCAGTGTTTTAACGGGACTGGTTAAGAAAATAGACCCTAATGTGGTGGCCGAGAAAGTATAAGATAAGCTTACCTTTGCGTGTACAATATTTAAAAGAACGATCATGAATAAAGGACTTGTTGTATTGGTGGCATTACTTGCCTTACTGTCTTCTTGCAAATACAAGGATACCTGGGAAACCAAGACCTTTAACAAGGAATTCTCTATGGAGGTTCCGAGCTTTATGAAGGAGGAGCAACTGAAAGAAGGCGCGCCTTTTCAATACGCCAATCGTTTCAGGAACCTGTATGTAGTTGTCTTCTCCGAAAAGAAAGACAGCGTTGCAGGCGACTTTGCCCAATACTGTGGTGCCAATGCTTTGCGCCTGAAAAAGGCCCTGGGCAATCCGCTTACCAGCGACTCATCCGACGTTACCATTGGTGGCTACAAAGGTGTGAAGCAGGAGATATTCGGTATCATGGGCGGTGAGGTAAAGGAGAAGATATTCTATACCCACATCACCCTTGATGCGCCAAACGGCAGGTACTACCAGATATGCTCATGGACCCGTGGCGAAGACCGTAAGCTGAAGTACAAGGATGTGCTGGACAGGATTACCTACTCCTTTACTCCTGTAGCTAAATAGGCCTATTTACAGTTGGCCCATTTCTCTTCCACCCACTTGGAACTTACTGTAGTGTCCTTCTGCTGTAGTTCCTGCAGCACGTAGTTCATCACATTGGCCGTCTGTATGGCGTTCAGCTTCACAGGGTACATTATCTGGTCATACTCAGTGCCATTCACCACTATCGGGTGGTTCATACCAAACTTCAGCCAGCACGGTATGGAATCCAGGTGCTCCATAGGGTAGGTAGTGCCGCTTAGCGGAGGCACCAACTTCTTTATACCCTCGCCCTTTTCCCCATGGCAACTGGCGCAGTTTATCTTGTAAAGCGGCTTACCCGGGTGGTCTATGGTTCCCATTACGGTCACCAGATACACCAGCATGCCTACTATAGCGAGTATTGGTATGGCTCTCAGTACATACTTCACCTGGCAGCCTCCTGTTTTTCGGCCAGCAATATCCGGATATCAGCTATCAATCGCTGGGTGTCCTCGGCCTTAGTACCATCGTAGAAGCCGCGTATCCGCTGCTTTCCATCACATAGTATGAAGTTGCCGCTGTGGGCAAATCCACCAGGGCTGTTCGGGTCTTCTTCGGCAGGTGTCAGGTACTTATCCGCCATGGCAAATATTTCTTCCTTGTTCCCTGTCAGGAACTTCCAGATGGTCCCTTTCACCTCCAGCTTCTGCGAGTAGCGCTTCATGGCGCCTACCGTATCCCGCTTAGGGTCTATGGTGTGCGACAATATGGCAACTCCGGATTGATTATAAAAGGAGTCGTTTACCGATATCATATTGGCCTTCATCTGCGCACAAATACTCGGGCAGCTGATGAAGAAGAAGTCCGATACCACTATCTTCCCTTCTATATCCTTATTGGTTATCAGCGTGCTATCCTGGTCCCACAGGCCAAAGGTCGGTATCAGGTAAGTGGTCGTATCATTCACTATTTTACCCTCCACCATGCGCTGAATGCTTGGCACACGTATATCCTGCTTAGCTTCGTTAAGATTGCATGACCCTAAAAAAGCTACGAATAGCACTATGCTCCAAACCTGTTTCATCAGGCGTGAAAGTACTGCTGCCGTATCTTATCTACAAGCTCTATTGTTAGCGGTTTTGGTAAAAATTCCTTAACCTCAGGATATCCTGCAGCCTTATCTATATCTTCTTGATAAAGAGAGGATGTAAGCATATAAACTATCGGTAATTTGGCTTTTTGGCCAGATAGTTTTCTGAAGTTATCCAAAAAATCCCACCCATCAGCTCCCGGAAGGTTCACATCCAGCAGTATCAGGTCAGGAAATTCGTCTGAAACATGCTCAGACATTGAGCTTAGGACCTTTAAGGCATCTTCTACCATGTAGAACGACTGAACAGGCGATTGAACGCCTGCTTCCTCCAGGATGACTTTACATAGAAAGTTGTTGGCTTTGTCGTCATCAATAACAAAAACGTTGCGGAGAGTTTGTGTCATAAGCTAGTCAGATTGGTAGTGATAAAATAAATGTCGTGCCTTTATCAATTTCGCTTTCTACTAAAATACTCCCACCTAGTGCTTCGGTTTGTACTTTAACCAGGTACAGTCCGATTCCCTTGCCGTCGGTGTGGGTATGAAAACGTTTGTAAAGGCCAAACAATTTACTATTGTTCTTTGCAATATCTATGCCCAAACCGCTATCTACAAAAAATATTTTTAACTTTTTTTCACCAACCTCCACATTTATAGCTATTTCCAGCGGTCTTGTACAGTGCCTGTATTTTATAGCATTACTGATTAGGTTGTATAATATGCTGGTAATGTAGCTTTTAACGGTATATAATTTAGGCGCCTTTCCATAGTCTGTTTTTATGGTAGCTCCGGACTCTGCTATTTGCATTTCCAGTGTTTTCAGCACCTGCCTTATAGCCACATCCAGGTCCACGTCCTCTTTTATGTTGCTTACATTAGACCCTATGTGCAGTATATGGCTCAGGTCGCGCAGTACTTCTTCCAGGTTTTCGGCGCTTTCCCTTATGTTTTGTATCACCTCTTCATTTCTGGCGGTATGTTTCAGCGTCTTGTCATATATGCCGGTTAACCCTATCAGGTTAGTTACAGGCGCGCGCAGGTTGTGCGATACTATATAATTGAACTGTTGCAGGTCTTTATTGCGTTGTAGCAGGTCTGCTATCAGCTTCTTTCGCTCTTCCTCCTGTAATTTCAGCTGGGTTATGTCCTGCGTCACTCCTGCTATTTTCAACGGCTTGCCTGTAGCATCCCTTATTACGCTAACGGTTGTTTCTGCGTACTTTATGTTGTCATGGCTATCCAGTATCCTGTATTGTACCGACTCAGATACCGCTGTGCCATCCAGCATTTGTTCTTTATGTTTTTTCACTATCCCTCTGTCTTCAGGGTGTATCCTTGCATCAAAATAGCTATCGTCTATACCTGCCTTTGGTTCCAGGTCAAATATGGTGAAGATCATATCGCTCCAAGAGGTTACCCCCGTTTCGCAATCATACAGCCAGTTGCCCAACTTTCCTATGCGCTGGGCTTCCAGTAGTTCTGCCTGCTTGGCTTTTAGTTCCTGTGTACGCTCAGCTACCTTATTCTCTAGTATCCTGCTCAGGTATTTTTGTTCTTTTTCTGCAGTTATCTGCGAGGTTATATCTCGGTGCGTTGCCCTGTAGCCAATTAGCTTACCATGCTCGTCCGATATTGTCCTTGCGCGCGAATCTACCGTTATCGCCTCCCCGTTCTTCTTTATAATATGATGAATGGTAGCATTTTGCTCGCCATTATGCGCATCAAAAGTTTTGCTGGCCTCCACAATTCGCGGCAATTCCTCAGGCAACAGTAGTTCTGCTATCCTTCGGCCCACCAGTTCTTCTGGCGCGTAGCCCAGTATATCCTCCACCTGCTTACTCACAAAAGTGAATACCCCCTTATCATTCAGCTCAAAAATGTAGTCGGTGCTGCACTCTACTATATCGCGAAACCTATGTTCACTTTTTTCCAGTTCCAGCTTTGCATTTTCTACCTCGGTTATGTCTATAAATGCCACTATCACCCCTATTATACCCCTTTCTCCCGAGGTATAGGGTGCCATGCGCTTCATGTAGTGCTTGCCTTGTGTGGTGGTCACCTTGCCACGGTAGCGGTTGCCTGTTTCAAATATCTTGTTGGCATAGTACGTCACATCACATTCGCTGAAGTAGCCTTCCACCTCGCTTATTTTTTTTCCGAGGCTCTCATTCGATATGTTATATAGCTCTTTGGTTTTAGATGAAAAGAACTGTATTTCCAGATTTTCATTCAGTAGGTACGCAGCAGAACCTGCCGTTGTCAGCACCTCATCTATCTCATGTTTCAGTTCCAGCAAACCCAGCGGCGGTATCGACAGCAGGTTTTTGTTAAATAATTTCATATAGCTCTAATAGCACAAATTTAGAATATTTGGTTTGAAAACTGTATCCCTCTTGTAGCAGGGCATTTTTTTGTCTTATCAGGTGGAGTTTTCATTACATTTTTTGACTATTTATTTTACGTATAAATCACGTATAAACCAATGTCCTGCTTTTGGGTAAATCCATGGCACATTATTGACTATAAAAAAATGGCCTTAGATAAGGTTAAAATCCGGCTGTTTTCTTAAACTACCTTGATTATATATTAAGAATATGTAATTGTTTGTCTGAAATTGATAATCGCTTTTGCCTTTACTCTGATAACCCGAATTGAACTTTTTTGATCATTCACCTCCCGTATAAATCACGTATAAA
Organism: Bacteroidetes bacterium UBA7692; assembly: GCA_002482725.1. Lineage (GTDB taxonomy): Bacteria > Bacteroidota > Bacteroidia > Chitinophagales > LD1 > UBA7692. The sequence continues at coordinate 12,701 of DLGO01000016.1, forward strand.
CCTAAGCACACTTTTTGAGTATTGCTTTGAACTAAAATTGATTATCCGGCCATACTACTTTTGACAATTTTTTTCCCGTAGTCAAACCAGATATCGCTACTCAAAATTGATAATCTATTTTGCACTTATTCTGATAACCGGGATAACCTTTTTTTGACTATTCGTTTTACGTATAGATCACGTATAAACCCTGCACACATTTTGGGTATCGATTTGAACTAAAATTGATCATCCCGCTAGACTATTTTTGATGATTTCTTTCCTCCGGTCAAAAGACATATAGCTATTCAAAATTGATAATCTCTTTTGTCTTTATTCAGATAACCGTAATAACCTTTTTTTAATTAGTAGTTTTCCGTATAAATCATGTATAAACAGGTGTCATTTTTGTGCTTGGCTTTGAGTTGAAAATTGATTATCTTTTTTGATCTGGAGATGCATTCTCAGAGATTTCTTTTATTATATAGGTGTTTTTTTGGTGAAATTAATTTGTATTGTGTTTAACCATTTAAATTAGTCATGTCAACGAATAACCTTAAACTTTATTTTTCTTGCTAACAATTTTTGCAAATAAGAATAAACCATGATTTTGTATGGTTTTATTATTAAAAATTAAAGATATGTTTGTGATCTTTAATGATGAGAAATTTTCGATAATAGAATAAAAGATTAAATAGTTACTGTTCCACTATGAGAAATGAAAGTGAGGATTATAAATTACTTGCCTCGTTGGCTGTTTTTAGAGAATTATACGATGCGGAGAAAGATGTATATGGTATTATTTCTGTTTTTATAAATGATTTGATTAAATCAAACAGCTTGTATTTCTTTACTTTAGAGGAAATTACAAATAAATTGAATTCAACATTTGAATTTGATATCCCAGATGCGGTTGTAAAAACATCTTTAGGAAGGCTTAAGTATATTGCGAAAGCAGATAAAATTTATTCTGTGGTGGATATTTCCAAGGTAAATGCCACGGAGATTGATGAGAAGAAAAAAATTGTCATAAGCAATAATGATAATATTATTCATGAGTTGTATAATTTTATTGAAGAAAAGCAAAATTTAAAATTATCACAGACGGACAAAGAAAAGGTTACGCATTCTTTTTGTTGTTTTTTAGTTGATGAGAGTAATGGAGATCAGTATATAGAATTTATCACAGCATTTATACTTCAAAATGAATCTAAATCAATATTTAAAAATCAATTAAATTTAATCAGGGAGGGCGTAATATTATACAGTGGAATAAAGTATAATAATAACCTTAATGATATTGGTGCTTGGAAAACGGAACTAACTATTTTTATTGATACGGAAATTTTGTTTCACTTAGCAGGATTTAACGGAGTATTATTTCAAAATTTAGCTGAGGACTTTATGTCTTACGTTAAGGAAATAAATAGTAAAGCAAAGCGTTCTCTAATTCAATTACGTTATTTTGATGAAGTTAAGGATGAAATTGAAGCTTTTTTTACAAAAGCCAAATACATACTTGATGGTAAGGAGAGGTTGATTCCCAAAGGGACAGCTATGATTTCAATTTTAAATGGATGCAAAAAGCAAAGCGACATTCAACAAAAAAGGTCTGATTTTTATTACTTACTTAAAAGTGAAAAAATTGAATTGGATGATTATGAAGGATATTATGATTTAGATAATCATAAGTATAATATTGAAAGCCAAGTTCTGATTAAAAAAGTATCGGAAGAGTTACACGTTGATCCTTCTTCATACTTTCGTTTTTTGAATTATGTTTCAATTCGTAGAAAAGAAGCTAATTCTAATAATTTCGAGAACATCTCATGTATTTTACTCTCCGGAAATTCAATGATGCTAAAAATTGCTTGGAATGACTCATTAAAGCTTTCCGGCGATGTTCCTTTAGCAACTAGTTTAAGCTTTTTAACCAATAAATTTTGGTTTAAACTGAATAAAGGATTTGGCAAAACCTCATTACCAAAATCATTCGATGTAATCACTAAGGCCCAAATTATTCTGTCAAAAATTTTAAATGATTCAGTTTCAGAAAAATATTCAGAATTACAGAAAGAGTTTAGGAATGGAACTTTGAATGAAGATTTGGCGAAGTCTAGATTGTTAGATTTAAGATCCCAAGTTCGTAGGCCAGAGGAGATAAAAAATGACGTAATCAATGATGTTCTTTTTTCAATTACTGAAGATGATTTAGCAAGATTTAAGCGCGAGGGTGAACACTTTAGGGTAAAAGCTAAAAGCCATGAAGATGAGAATGTTAAATTGATTGATCAATTAAAACAAAAGTCGGAACGAGAATTGCAGATTCAAATAGATATGAATAAGTCAATTTTGAGTGAAAAGAAAAATCTGGAAGATATTTTGACTACCCAACATCTAGTAATTCAAACCCGAGCAGAAAATCGATATAAAAATTTCAAACTTAAAATAGCTGCAGTAATAATTATCTATGTAGCTGCAATTCCATTATTAATCTATCGGTTTAAGTGGGATAGTGTTGAACCATATACCTATTTCTTTAGCATTTTTGGATTAGTGATTCCAGTTTTATGGTGGTTAATTTTTGAAGATGAAATTAATCCGATTACATATATGAAAGGGAAGAAGCTACAATTTTTAGAGGAAGAGTTTTATATTGATAAATTTGATAGAGCACAACTTCCATTAATTCGCGAGTCAATCAAAAAAATCAGCAATGAAACAGAATTGTTGATTAAAGAAAAAGAAAGTTAGGAGTGAAATTTTAGTACTATCCTATCTTGTATTCTACTCACACCCCTCCCCACCCTTAAAATAACTGATACCCGCCTGCTGTATCAGGCTCTTTACCAGTTCTACCTTTCCCAGGCAAAAATCCCCTGTGCTTTTAAGGGGTAAAGTAGTGCGTCTTGTATTTTGCTCAAAGCAAAATTCTATAGCGGCAATTACCTTATCCGCCTTATCCAGGAATACTATGGCGTGCTCAGGCTTGTTGCAGCTTTCTACCGCCGGAAAAAAAGTAGTGCCTTCCGCAATATTATAATTGTACAGTATATCAGTAAGCCCATTTATCTGCTCTTCCGTCAGCGTTATCTGCTGCAATACTTTCGAAGCGTTTATGGTGTCATTGGTCAGGGGGGCTTTCCCTAAGCTACAATCAAAAGCAATCACCACTACTTTTTGCGCCTTACCAAATGGAAATGTCTTGCGCCTTTGCTGTTCGCTCCGTGTGCCATTGTAGTGGCACCTGCCGTCTCCGGCAGTCACATCACCCTGCCCCGGGCCTTGCGGCTCCTGGCTGAAAGCAGTTGTCTGTGCTCCGGCTACTAACAGAATCAACAATACAATTGAGCGTATAGGTGATAGTATGGTTTGTTGAATCGTAAATTGATAGGCCATGATGTGTAATTGCATGCAAAGTATATAATTACCTCTATAGCCTTAGGCGGTACCTTACAATGCAACAATATTTTGCAATAGCATTCCGCTATTATACTACTACATCCTTATACACTATGTCAACTGCACCTAAGGGTGCCTGGCATACAATTACTCCTGTTGGGTCAATTATAGCAGTCGGGCCATAGGAAATCCGATGCTCTTTTTCTCCGGTTACATCCGATGAAATTAGCCAAAGCCCCGTCTCACGAGTGCGTTCAGCACGCACTTCATTATGCAAATCCTTGTACACAGCTGCCTTTTCATAGCCCATCATATTATTTGCAGGGCAAACTATCAATTTGGCACCCTGTCGGGCAACCGCAAACGCAGCTTCAGGAAAATTTGTGTCATAGCATATATTAATGCCAAATTTCAACCCGTCTATCTCAAAGATCGGGTACTCACTTCCTGCACTGAATGTGCGCTCACCTGTTAACAGGTGGGTCTTCCTGTACTTACCTTTAAGCTGTCCGTTCTGTATCACTATTGCAGTATTGAAAAAATCATTATCCTCCCTTTCTATCATGCCTATTACAAGCACCATGCTCGTATTGGGTAATCGGCCCAGCACATCTCTGAAGGTTGCTGAATCTGTTTCAAGCTAATGAGTTTCAATAAAATCCTTTTCCACTACATACCCTTGAAGAAAACATTCAGGGAAGCAAAGCAGCCTTATGTTTTGTTCCTCTGCTTTGGAAACAAAGTGATGAATACAAAGTATAGCAGCATCAATATTTTGCAGGTCAGGAGTTTGGCATGCACCTATTCTAACTGTTTTACTATATGCTGTTTTCATATTCAAGGCAAGTGACAATATTAGTGCTGTTTGTTTATAGTGTATTTCCCCGGCGCAAAACTTCTTAAAAACACCGACAATCCAACCCGTTTTATCACCTTTGCACCATCCATGAAAAAAATACTCATCACAGAACCCGTACATGCTGCGCTGCCCGAAGGCTTGGCAAAGCTTGGCTTTCAGGTCGATTGGCTGCCGGAAATTACAGAAGCAGGAGTATATGAAGTGATACAGGAGTACACCGGCCTTATCATCAATAGCAAAGTGTACTGTGGGCTGCCACTCATGGACAAAGCCACCCAACTAAAATTCATTGCGCGTTGCGGTTCGGGTCTCGAGGTTATGGATCTGGAGTATGCCGCTACTAAGGGCATTACCTGCCTCAACTCACCCGAAGGAAATAGCAACGCAGTAGCAGAGCAGGCACTTGGCATGTTGCTGAACATAATGAACAACATATCCCGCGCCGACAATCAGGTGCGCCAAGGCACCTGGTCGCGCGAACCCAATAGGGGAGTGGAGCTGCAAGGCAAAACAGTAGGCCTCATAGCTTATGGCCATACAGCACAAGCCTTTGCAAAGCTGCTCAGCATTTTCGGCTGCCGGGTGTTGGCTTACGATAAGTATAAGTCGGGCTTCAGCGATGCCTATGCTACAGAGGCAAGCATGGAGCAGATAGCCGCAGAGGCAGATATCCTCAGCCTGCACTTACCCCTTACCAAAGAAACAAAGGGCATGATAGGCTACGCCTACCTATCCTCTTTTGCCAAACCATATTATCTGCTCAATACCAGCCGTGGTATCTGCCTCAACATCACCGACATGCTCCGCTGTATGGCAGAGGGCCGCATCATCAGCACAGCGCTCGATGTATTGGAAAACGAAAAGCTGAACACACTAACCCCACCACAACAGCAATGGTTCAATGAACTCATTGCCAACCGAAACATCCTCCTTACCCCGCACATAGCCGGCTGGACCGTAGAATCCAAACAAAAAATATCGGAGGTGCTGCTGCAGAAGATTACTGCATTGACTATGATTTAAGCTTTGGCTTTGGCTTGTTGGTGTTTTCACCACAAGTGTTCGGAAGATTGTTTTCCAACTATCGG
>DLGO01000098.1:0-5426 GCA_002482725.1 Bacteroidetes bacterium UBA7692
TAATCGCCAAAAATATTTTCGATAGTTAGCCCCGCTGCTGCAAACATGTCGCGGAACTGCCCGGGCTTTATTACCCGTAATTGCTCTTCGTATTCCTGCAGTGTACCATCCCTATCTATAAACTCTATCTGCTTTTTTATAAAGCCATCTTCCACACGCTTGCGGATATGGAACTGTGTTTCGCCACGTTCTATTATTTCACGCGCTTTCATTTTTTTGATGGCGCTTTCGGCATTCAGGTAGTCCAGCACCAGCACACCACCGGGCTGCAGGTTGGCAGCCATAGCTTGCAGGGCTTTGGCATTATCCTCTTCGGTAGGCAGGTAGCCAAAGCTGGAAAAAAGATTTACCACACAGTAGAAATATCCCGGCTTATACACCTCGCGCATGTCCCAAACAGCAAAGTGAAGGTCGTCGCAGGCATATTTTTGCGCTTCTGCTATACTGTTTTCGCTCAGGTCTATGCCATCTACCACATATCCCAGCTTCACCAGGGTCTTGGAGTGGCGGCCTTTGCCACAAGCCACATCCAGCACTTTTGCTCCCTGTTTAAGGCTCAAAAAAGCCGTCAATTTGCTTATAAACCCCTCAGCCTCATGCTCATCCCTATTATTATATAGTATATGATAATATTCAGAATTGAACCAATATTTAAACCATTCTTTTTCACTCATTACTCATCGTTAAAAACAAATACCTATTCGTTTGCCCGCAATCATTATTTTCGCGCCTCTAAATTATATTTAAGTTGTCTTTAATCAAATCTATTTCAGGAATACGCGGTACCATTGGTGGTTTTCAAGGTAGTAACCTTACTCCTCTGGACGTTTTAAAGTTTACCGCAGCCTTTGGCTCATGGGTAATTGAAACTACCGGCAACCGTAAAGTTGTAATCGGCCGCGATGCGCGCATCAGTGGCGACATGGTAAAAAACATAGTAGTGGGAACACTGCAAAGCATAGGTATAGATGTGGTTGACCTTGGCCTGTCTACCACACCTACTGTAGAGCTGGCCGTACATGCCGAAAAAGCAGGTGGTGGTATCATCATAACAGCCAGCCACAATCCTAAACAGTGGAATGCATTGAAACTGCTGAACTCACAGGGCGAATTTATTTCTGCCAAAGCAGGTGAGGAACTACTGCGCATAGCAGAGGAAAAGGAAATAAAGTTTGAAGATGTGAACTCGCTAGGCATATACAGCCAAAACGACACCTACATAGATAAGCACATAGCACAGATACTGGAGTTGAAACTGGTAGATGTGGAAGCCATAAAACAGCGCAACTTTAAAGTAGTGATAGACTGTGTAAACAGCACAGGAGGCATAGCCTTGCCAAAACTGCTGAAAGCACTGGGCGTAGAGCAAGTGGTGGAGCTGTATACTGAGCCTAACGGTATATTTCCACACAACCCCGAACCGCTGCCGGAAAACCTGAACGAGCTTTCGGTAACGGTGAAAAAAAGCAATGCAGACCTGGGCATATCTGTAGACCCTGATGTAGACCGCCTGGCACTTGTGTGCGAAGACGGCAACATGTTTGGCGAAGAGTATACGCTGGTAGCAGTTGCAGACTATATACTGAAACACAAAAAAGGCAACACTGTTTCTAACCTTTCCAGCACACGTGCGCTGCGCGATGTGACAGAGAAACACGGTTACGAATATTACGCTTCTGCAGTAGGCGAAGTGAATGTGGTGCAAAAGATGAAAGAAGAAAAGGCAGTGATAGGCGGAGAAGGCAACGGAGGTATCATATACCCTGAGCTGCACTACGGCCGCGATGCCATGGTAGGTATAGCCCTGTTCCTGACACACCTTGCCAAATTTGGCAAAACCATTTCGCTACTGCGCGCTACGTACCCGAACTACCACATCAGCAAAAAGAAAATTGACCTGGACGCGTCGGTTAACATCGACAGGCTGTTCAGCGATATAGAGGCTAAATACAAAAACCAACCCATCAATACGATAGACGGTGTTAAGATAGAGTTTGACAAAGACTGGGTACACCTGCGCCGCAGCAATACAGAGCCGATCATCCGCATATATGCAGAGAGCAACTCTGAAACAACATCGGAGAACATAGCCAACCAGATAATGATGGACCTGAAATACTTCAGCAAGCAACAGGACTAAAACCTGTACGAAATATAAAGGAGGGTAAATTACCCTCCTTTTTTCATTACTTAGTTTTCGCGCTCGAACCCCTCGTCTACCTGCCACGGCCCGCTGTCTGCGGCTACCGTAGCCAGCACATCGCAGCGTTCGTTGTACGGATGGTCGTTGTGGCCTCTTATCCATTTAAAACGCACCTTATGCTGCCGGTATATCTGCAGGAAGCGCTTCCACAGGTCGGGATTCTTTTTTTCCTTGAAGTTTATCTTCTCCCAGCCCAGTATCCATTTCTTTTCTACGGCATCTACCACATACTTAGAATCTGAGAATACAGTAACCTCGCAGCCAGGCTTGGTAAGCGACTCCAGCCCTACGATAACGGCCAGCAGTTCCATACGGTTATTGGTCGTTTTGCGGAATGCCGCCGAAATTTCTTTTTCGTGCGGGCCGTATTTGAGTATAGCGCCGTAGCCCCCCTTTCCGGGATTTCCCCTGCTGGAGCCATCTGTATATAATTCTACCACCTATCGGATTTACTTTTTACCAAAATTATTCAACTTATCCTTTTTGCTTCACCAGCCGATTGCCTACTATTCCGCCCAGATATGCCATAGGCAGGTAAACTGCTGTAGACAAAACTGCAAACCACAGCGGATGCTGAAGTAAATAAAGGTTAGCGGCATTGGCCACCATCAAAATAACACCAACCACAATTGCCGGAACAAGGCTACCGGACTTATGGACCAGCGCTGCGACCAATGCGCCAACAAATGTGCCCAAAATAAAACCCAGCAAGACGAGTAGAAATGCCGTAACGGGCAAGGCAGCCATCATAGCGCGCATAACGGCAGGATCTTCAAAATTCATCCCCTTGGGTGGAGCATAAAATAGACTATTGAGCATTTCCATACCAGATATTATAATCATAGCACATATCAAACCAAGAACGACTGATAAAATTCTTTTTACCATAAACTGTATGAATTAGAATACAATAGTAGGTTTTTGCAGTTGTTTTTTCTTACTTTGCTGCAACCCGGAGAAAAAAAGTCTCCACAAATCCACATGAATCAAATAAAAAAGCATCCACACATTTGCAACTCTTGCTTAAACCGCTATATTTGCACTCCTTTTTTAAGGCAGGTGCCTTGAACCGAGGATAAATTACCTATTAAATGGCAAGATTAAACGTTACAAAACTTAAGGCAAGCGAACTTGAGTTGAAAGAGAAAGTGGTGAATGTGCGCAGAGTAGCAAAAGTTACCAAAGGAGGTCGTACATTTACTTTTTCAGCTACAGTAGTAGTTGGAAACGGCAATGGTATTGTTGGCGAAGGTTTGGGCAAAGCCCGCGAAGTACAGGAAGCTATTCAAAAAGCTATCGACGACGCTAAAAAAACCTTGGTAAGCGTACCTGTACACAACGGTACTATACCACACATCCAGTTTGGTAAATTTGGTGCTGCACGTGTAATGCTTAAACCTGCAAGTGCGGGTACGGGTGTTATAGCGGGTGGTGCTATGCGTGCCGTGCTAGAGAGTGCAGGTATCAAAGACGTGTTGGCTAAATCGCTTGGAGGATCGAACCCTGCAAACGTTATCAAAGCTACATTGGCAGCTTTGGGCGAATTGCGCGACCCTTACACAGTATCACGCAACCGTAGCGTATCTATGGAAAAAGTATTTAAAGGATAATATTTCTTTAATCACTACTTAAATTAAAAACAATGAGCAAAGTAAGAATTACTAAGGTTAAAAGTGCGATAGACCGCAACGAGCGTACAAAAAACACGCTTCAGGCTTTAGGTTTGAATAAAATGAACGATAGCAAAGAAGTTGAACTTAATGGCCCTATCAGCGGCATGATAAACAAAGTTAAGCATCTTTTAAAAGTAGAATCTATATAATTGGTATAGGGCGAGCAGCCATATACTCTTAATAAATAAGCAATGGAATTACACAATTTATCCCCAGCAGAAGGCGCAACGAAAGTAAAGAAACGTCTTGGTCGTGGACAAGGTAGCACTACAGGAGGTACTGCAGGCCGTGGTCACAAAGGTGCACAGTCTCGCTCAGGCTACAAAAGCAAAGCAGGTTTTGAAGGTGGTCAGATGCCACTTCAACGTCGTTTGCCTAAATTCGGATTCAAAAATCCGTTCCGTATCGAGTATGCTCAATTGAATCTTGGAAAAATCCAGGATCTGGTTGAAAAACACGGTTTGACTGAAGTAACTGTAGAAAATCTTCGTGCGAATAAAATATTCAGCAAGAACGATTTGATAAAAGTACTAGGCAACGGCGAATTGAAAACTAAAGTAAATGTATCGGTACACGCAATAAGCGAAAGTGCAAAAGCCAAAATAGAGGCTTTGGGCGGTACAGTTAATATCATTAAATAACATTCCAAATTCTAAAAATGTGTTGTTTCTAACCGGACAGCACATTTTTTTTGAATTCTGATTCAGCATGAAAAAATTCATCTCCACGCTCCAAAATATTTGGAGCATCGAAGAGCTCAGGCAAAGAATACTACTTACGCTTGGGCTTATTCTAATTTATAGAGTAGGTACTTACATACCACTTCCGGGTATCAACCCTGCATCCCTGGCTCAAATGAGCAGCAAAGGAACAGGCGGCATACTAGGACTGGTAAACCTGTTTGCAGGTGGCGCTTTTGCCCGTGCATCGGTGTTTGCGCTAGGCATCATGCCTTATATCTCTGCATCTATCGCTATCCAGTTGTTGACTATAGTAGTTCCTTATTTCCAGAAGCTACAGAAAGATGGTGAAAGCGGACGTAAACTGATAAACCAGTACACACGTATCCTTACAGTAGTAATAACAGCTTTCCAGGCACTTGGGTATGTAATATACCTGAGCAGCACAGATGCTGACGCTATACTGATCAACAAAACACTATTCACTATCTCTACAGTTATCGTGCTTACTACAGGAACCCTGTTTGTAATGTGGATGGGTGAAAGGATCACTGAAAAAGGATTGGGCAACGGTATATCTGTTATCATCATGGTGGGTATCCTTGCACGTCTTCCGGAGGCATTTATCCAGGAGTTCGGCGCACGCCTTCAAAGCGGTGGTTTGTTCGTATTCGTATTGGAAATACTATTCCTGCTTATCGTAACAGGAGCATGTATACTATTGGTACAAGGCACACGCCGTATACCGGTTCAGTATGCTAAACGCAACATAGTACAAGGCGGAAAAATGATGCAGGCTGGTGGTGTTCGCCAATACCTTCCATTGAAAATCAATGCTGCAGGTGTTATGCCTATCATCTTTGCTCAGGC
>DLGO01000098.1:5447-10196 GCA_002482725.1 Bacteroidetes bacterium UBA7692
TGCACAGTTTATACCAAATGTAGACCAGAACAATGGCTTTTTGATGGCTATGACGGATATACGCTCTATACCTTACAATCTGGTAAACTTCCTGCTTATCGTTATCTTCACTTATTTCTACACAGCGTTGATCATCAACCCTACGCAGATAGCAGATGACATGAAAAGGAACAACGGATTTATACCGGGTATCAAACCGGGCAGAAAATCATCTGAGTTCATCGATACAGTTATTTCACGTATTACTTTGCCGGGTGCAATATTCCTGGGTATAGTAGCTATCATGCCTGCATTGGTAATGATGATAGGTGTACAACAGGCTTTTGCTTTGTTCTACGGTGGTAGCTCGCTTATCATCATGGTAGGTGTAATACTGGATACACTACAAACGATAGAAACACACTTGCTGAACAGGCAGTATGATGGCTTAACATCATCGGGCAGAATAAAAGGCCGTCAGGGCTTTGCTACTGCAGGAATGTAATCAGCACTTTTGAAAATAAAACATCTAAAGCCCCGTCTCCAAAAAAGAAGGGGCTTTTTTTTATGATATACCGATTTTTAGAAAAGATTCCCTTATTAAAAAATATAGTTTCGATGAAACCAAAAACAGAACAGGAACTGGTGATAATGCGCGAAAGCTGTGTACTGCTGTCAAAAGCACTTGGCGAGGTAGCCAAACGCATACGCCCCGGCACTACAGGTATTGCGCTAGATGAATTTGCATTTGAATATATAAGCGACCACAAGGGCAAGCCTGCATTTAAAGGCTTCCACGGGTTTCCGTATTCCCTTTGCATTTCGGTAAACGATGCCGTAGTGCATGGTTTCCCCACTACGAAAGAATACCAAGAAGGCGATATAGTAAGCGTAGACTGCGGCATATTGCTAAACGGCTACTATAGCGATATGGCGTATACCTTTGCCCTGGGCGAAGTAAGCGAGCCTACGCTACAGATGATGCGCGTAACCAAGGCATCGCTGTATGCAGGTATAGAAAAGGCCATTACCAATAACCGCATAGGCGACATATCGAACGCGATACAGATGATGTGCGAAAAAGACAACCCCTACGCCCTCGTTCGCGAGCTGGTGGGGCATGGTATAGGAAAGGGCCTGCACGAGGAGCCACAGGTGCCTAACGTAGGCCGCAGGGGCGATGGCAAGAAGCTACTAACCAACATAACAATAGCCATAGAGCCGATGGTGAACCTGGGCACAAGGGAAATATATACTATGGATGATAAATGGACCATAGCTACGGAAGATGGTGAGCCTTCGGCACACTTTGAGCATACACTATGCGTGAAGCCAAATGCACCGGAGATACTGACGACCTTCGATTTTATAGAAGAAGGTATCAGGGGCAATAAGGAATTGACATTTGTATAAGATTATTACAGCTTCAGATATTGAAAAGGCCATCGGGATTCCGGTGGCTTTTTTTATGCGCGATTTGGTAGGAGTATGTTTAGCATTTTTTCTAATCTACCTACATCCATTGATTATCAGGCTACTGCAAGCTTTTAACACTTTTGCCGCCTTTCTTGCTAAAGTCGTGGTGGGGCTGCGTTTTATATTTGTAGGCTGGTCAAACTTTGCCCAGGCGTGTTCTTTGATTTAATGCAGTAATTATCCGCAGATCAATTGCTAATAACCCGGCCGAGAATTGAGGGGAAAATACCGCAAAAAGTGATGGACACGTTTTAACAAATCAAAAAGTGCTTAAAAAACGTGTTTACCACCAACCACCGCCACTCACCGCCACTTTTTTGGTTGTAAATACGGAGTAAAGCACACAAAAAATACCCTCAGCTTTTTAGCTACGATTGTGTGTTGGCAAGGCTTTCCATGGAAATTTCCACCCTTAAAATCCCTAATCCACCTGAAAAAACGTGATTTCCGCCAGCCACCGCCAACCACCGCCATTTTTTAACAGTTTGATTGAGGGGGAAATGAGGGGCTTTTTTATACCATTTTGTCGGGATATTCCCGCCTGAATGAGGTCCAGGTTGCCAGGTACCAGCTTCCACCCAAGATGAACATTAAGGCAATAACCACCAATTGCCATTGCGGTAAATAATTCAGCACGTCAAAAATGTTTCCACGCTCAGGATTACGGGTGTCAATGATTACATAGCAAGATTCGCCTAACGCAGGAAGATCCGGCAGTGTGTTGGGATAATGGGAAGCTACATGGGTGACTCCATTATAGGTATAGTCGAGTGTTTCTATTGTGTATTTTGTACCTGCCGGCAAATGGCTGGTGCAATAGCCCTTTATAAGTCTGGTATGCCACAAATCATTGACATGGAAAAACAGCGGGAAGACAAGTACCAAAGCCATGCTACCAAAAAACCATTTAAGGTTTAGCTTTTGCATCCTAAATTCAAAAAAATTGCGATTGCTAAGTACATAGAAATAACCGCTGACCAAAAAGAAAACACAAATGAACTTGATTACCGTGAAGTCAATAAAGCCTAAAAAGACATTCTGAACAGCAAATGCGGGATAAAGCCTATTGTAAAGCACAGAGACCGTGTCGCCAACTACAAAATCCGACTCATTGGTTCCTTTGAAAATATAAGACCTATTGTTAACCGAAAAACGAAAAACAGGTGTATACCTATAGACCTGATGCCATTCCTTTGAAATGATAGCTCCATTACGCGGATTCAGGAACCTTTCAAAATGTGTTGTTCTATGACTATCTATAATTACACCATTTGTACTGCCGGGAACAAACAAAACAGACACAAGAGGATAAAATACTAAAATAAGATATAAGCCTATTGAGCAATAGAATAATTTATATGCCCTGGTTTCGGTGATTACCACTAGTTGGAGTATTGAGTCAATGGTATGAATATACAGTTTGCATATCATTTATGACAATACTATCCAAAACGCTGTTTTCCCGGTGCGATTTTCCACAAGAAGCGGCTCACTAAAAGTAATGCAGCCGTACTGAGACCTATGATGAAGCCAATCCAGATGCCGCTGACGCCAAAGCCAAATTTAAAAGCCAGTAAGTAGCAGGCCGGGATCATAACTCCCCAATAGGACAGCAATGCCATGGCAGCAGGTACCCTCACATCTTGTATACCACGTAGCAGGCCTATGCCAACGTTTTGCAGGCCATCGCTAAACTGGAAGAAAGCAGCAAGCAACACCAAAGAGGAGGCCAATGGAATAACCACACCATCTGAAGTGTACATGAAAGGCAGATAATCGTGCAGGCAAAAGAAGAATATGGCATATACCGCTTCGATAATAACGGCCATAACGAGTACGGCCTTGCCATTGATGCGTATAGCTTCGGGGTCTTTGGCACCGTATGCATAGCCGGTCATTATGGTGCCCGCGGCAGATATACCGGTGATGGTCATAAAGGTGACAGAAGCCAGGTTAATGGCGATCTGATGGGCAGCCAGGGAAGTAGCATCGAGCCAGCCACTCATAATGTGGGCCACGCTAAAGGCCGCAGCCTCCGAAAAAACCTGTAAGGCGGATGGAAGACCGATTGCCAGCAGTAGTTTTGTATAGTCCTGACTGCGCTCCTCAGACTCCTCGAAAGCCTCTTTCAGCTTGCGTGCCTGAGCATCGCGCCACAGGTACACGAACATGATAATGGCCATGATAACACGTGTACTGGCGGTAGCCAAAGCGGTGCCCTCTATACCCAATGCCGGAGCACCCCAATGGCCATAGATAAGCAGCCAGTTGAGGAAAATATTGAGCAGCAGGCCAAACAGGGTAATAGCCATACCAGGCAGCGTTCTTCCCGAGCCGTCGAAGAACATTTTCCCCACCAGGAAAAACATCATGGCAGGCGTGCCGAAGTTGACAACGTAGAGGTACTTAGCAGCAAGACTGCTGACCTCTGCAGGTTGCTGAAACCAGCCGATATTGGCCGTAATGAAGAATACAAATGCGGTGAATAGTATGGACATGACTAGGGCGACCTTTAACCCGCTACGGTACACACCCACGCTGCGCCATGGCTTCTGCTGGCCAAATGCCTCGGACACGAGGGATGAGATGGAGAATAAAACGCCCATGCCCAATAAGGTAAGCAGCCAGTAAATGGTATTGGCAAGGCCCGCGGCAGCTATGTATGTGGCACCGAGGCCGCCAACCTGAAGCGTATCGAAAAAGCCCATAAGCACCTGCCCCAACTGGCCTGCTATGATGGGCAGCGCCAGAATAAAGGATTGCTTTATGGCTTTGGTATATGAGTGTGTAGCTGTTATCACAAATTTGCTCTTTGCGCTCCCTCTATTTTTTTAGAGGTAGCAATAGTAATCATTTGAACATAGTGCGGCGAACGGATTCAAAAAAAAAGCGCTCCAGAAATAATCCTGAAGCGCTTTGCTTTATAAACCACTAACCGGGATTAGTTGGCGTTTGGATTGGGATTGTCAATCAAAACTTTGCGGCTCAATTTGAATTTGCCTGTCTTAGGATCAAGGCCTATCAATTTCACCTTAACGCTATCGTTTTCGCGAAGTACGCCTTCCAAAGTATCCAGGCGCTTGTGGCTAACCTCGGATATGTGCAACAAACCTTGTTTGCCCGGAAGGAACTCTACGAATGCACCGTAAGGCATAATACTCTTAACCACTGCATCGTATACGTCACCTACTTCAGGTACAGAAACGATACCGCTGATGCGCGCTTTGGCAGCAATGATACCTTCTTTGTTTGCAGAGAATATCTCTACATAACCTTTGCCGTTCCTTTCTTCGA
>DLGO01000098.1:10237-14237 GCA_002482725.1 Bacteroidetes bacterium UBA7692
ACCGCACCGATAAATTCTTTATCGATAACCAAAGTTTCCAAACGAGGAGCATGAGGTTTGAAGTCAGGACGAGGGGCAGAAAGTGTTTCGTTGATCTTTGACAAGATGTGTAAACGGCCACGTTTTGCTTGTTCCAAAGCTTCGGTAAGCTGGGTGTGAGACAAGCCATCTATTTTGATATCCATCTGGCAGGCAGTGATACCTTTTTCGGTACCACATACTTTAAAGTCCATATCACCCAGGTGATCTTCATCGCCAAGGATATCTGAAAGAATAGCGTATTTTTTAGACTCATCTGTGATAAGACCCATTGCTATACCTGTAACAGGGCGGATAAGCGGAACACCGGCATCCATTAATGCAAGCGTACCTGCACATACTGTAGCCATGCTCGAAGAACCGTTTGACTCCAGGATATCGCTCACTACACGTACTGTATAAGCGAAGTCTTTAGGCATCATGTTCATAAGGGCACGTTTAGCCAGGTTACCGTGGCCTATTTCCCTGCGGCCTACGCCACGTGGTACTTTAGCCTCACCTGTGCTAAATCCAGGGAAGTTGTAGTGCAACATGAACTTCTGGTCTTCTGTGATTACCACACCGTCTACGCTCTGCGCATCTAGTTTGGTACCCAGGGTAACCGAAGTTAATGATTGTGTTTCACCACGTGTGAAGATGGCAGAACCGTGAGGTCCCGGCAAAGCATCCACTTCGCTCCATATAGCGCGTATCTCGTCCATCTGGCGACCGTCCAAACGCTTGCGTTCGTTCAACATCACCCAACGTACAGCGTCTTTTTCTGTTTTGTGAAAGTACTGGCCGATAAGGAAAGCTTGCTCCTTAACTATATCAGCACCTACTTCTGCAGTATAGGCAGCTACGAATTCTTCTTTAGCTTTTTTGAAGCTTGCAGAACGAACCGCTTTGTCTGCTATACCACCACGTGCTACTTCAACACATTTGTCGTAACAAGCAGCAGCTATCTTAGCTTTCAGGTCTTCGTTGTGCTTCTCGTGTGTGTAGGTACGTTTCACCTGTTTGCCGGTTTCAGCTTCCAGTTCGCGTATTACCACGATGTGCTTTTTAATGTTAGCGTGCGCAAAAGAAATAGCTTCAAGCATATCTGCTTCGCTTACTTCTTTCATTTCGCCCTCTACCATTACTATGTTGTCCATAGTCGCAGCTACTACTATATCAAGGTCAGTTGTTTCTGCTTCCAGGTCGCTTTTGCTTGGGTTGATGACAAACTTGCCATTAACACGTGCAACACGCGCCTCAGAAATAGGCTCGTTGAAAGGCACATCCGATACTGCCAATGCGCTTGATGCTGCAAGGCAAGCAAGTCCATCAGGCAATTCGTTAGCATCTGCAGATATCAACTGTATGCTTACTACTGTGTTTGCGTGGAAATCGTCCGGAAACAACGGGCGCAATGCGCGGTCTACCAAACGGCTGGTAAGGATCTCGTGCTCGTAAGGACGTGCCTCACGTTTAAAGAATCCACCAGGGAATTTACCCAAAGCAGAAAAACCTTCGCGGTATTCTACTGTCAGGGGCATAAAGTCTACGCCATCTTTAGCGTCTTTGTCGGCACATACGGTAGCCAGCAACACTGTGTTGCCGTACTTTACTGTAACACTTCCGTCAGCCTGCTTAGCCAACTTGCCTGTTTCGATTTCGACTAAGCGCCCATCGCCTAAGTCTACTGTTTTTTTGATGATGTTCATCTTTGATTGATTATTGTTATCTATTGTTTAGTAATTATTATTCCATACTGTTCAGTGGTCTATATAGTTGGTTTCCAGACAAATCTGAATAGTACAAAAGGATTACCGCAATGATGTAACCTTATTCCAAACCATTCTTGTATGAACTGAAAAATTGAAGCCTTGCCGGCTTTCGTAAAGAGGGGGTAAACTAAATCTTTTTAGTTGTCCTAACAGTTTCCTCTTCCCGCTGTTAGCTTCATCCGGTTGCAATTATAGGCAAAAAAAAATGGTTGGCGAAACGCCAACCATTTTTTCTATTAAATATATCTTATCTGCGTATTCCCAGTTTCTCTATCAGAGCACGGTATCCGGCGATGTCTTTTTTCATCATATAGTTCAACAAGCCCCTGCGTTGACCTACCATTCTTAGTAGAGAGCGTGTGCTGTTGTGGTCTTTATGGTTAGTTTTCAAATGCGCACTGATGTGGTTGATCCTCTCTGTAAACAAAGCGATCTGACCTTCTGTAGATCCGGTATTCTTTTCAGAACCACCAAAATTCTTAAATAACTGTTGTTTTTGTTCTATTGATAAGTGCATGACTGTAAAAATTGGAGTGCGAATATAGGATTTTCTTTGAAAGTAACAAATAATATTCAGGACTATTTTATGCTCATATCGCAAATAACCCAAAAAACTTCTAAAAACCGCCTAAAATTTAAATTTAAACACTTTTCCGCCCTCCCCACAGCAGATTCCTTCATTATTTTTTAGCAATTGTACCGATGTCAGGTTGCCCCCTGTAAACTGCTTTGCCGTTTGCCAGGTGGTGCCGCCATCCGTGGTAAACTGCAAAAGCCCCTCCTCTCCTACCGCTACCCCGTGCGCGGTATCAAAAAAGTCCATAGCCAGTAAATGTATCCGCGCTGCATACGGCCTGTTTGGCTTCTGCTGTGTTTCCCAATGGGCGCCATTGTCGGTTGTCTTATATATGCCACCCTGCCAGCCCACCATATAGCCTATGGCAGGTGTCACAAACTGCAGCCCGCAAAAAAGGTCGCCCCTGATGCCCTCCAGCACTTTCCATGTATCGCCCCCGTCTCGCGAAACCAACACTACCCCATAGCCTGCCGCATATACCAGCGAGTCGCTGCTGAAGTCCACCGCCCTCATGGCATTCGCCTGCAAAAACTCTTTATAAGTAGCGCCATCGTCCTTTGTGGTATATATCATGCCTTCATTGATACCCGCACCGCCCACCACTATGCCGTGGCTATGGTTGCGGAAGTTTATCTGCCGTATCTGCTTATAGGCCGCAAAGTTGAAAATCCCCGTCCAGCTACCTGCCCCATCATAGGTATGGGCTATAAATGCATCGTAAGCCCCCACGTATCCCTCATCCTCCGAAAAGAAATAGGAGCAGAATATCTGCTTAGGCAGCACCGAGTCGCCCTGGCTCCAGGTTGCGCCTCCGTCTGTGGTCTTGAACAGCTCCCCTAAATAATAAGTACTGCCGCCTCCGGCATAACCTACCGAGTCATTCACAAAACTGATAGTCTGCAGCGTATTGCTTGTGTTCAGCTGTATCTCCTGCACAGCAAGCTTCACACCTTCCTTTTTACAGGAGGCCACCATACAGCACACCACAAAAAATACCAGGTACCTAAACGACTTCATCTATTGCCTTCAATATAATAGTGCATGCAGCCTCTATCTCCGCCTCGTTGATAGTCAGCGGTGGCGCTATGCGCAAATAATTAGAGCCAAATAAAAACCAATCCGTGAAAACGCCCAACTCCAGGCACTTGTCTATAATGCGCTTATTCTGCTCAAAGGACTCAAACTCCACCGCCATGATCAGCCCCTTGCGGCTTATCGACTTTATAGCCGGATGGTTCAGGAACAGTTCAAACAAGGCCCCCTTAGCTTCCACATATTCTATCAGATTTTCTTGCAGCAGCACTTCAAATGCCGCTTTGCCCGCCGCGCAGCACACCGGGTGCCCGCCAAAAGTAGTGATATGCCCCAGCACCGGATTCTCGGCCAGTGCCATCATGTTTTCGCGGTCTGTTATAAATGCCCCCAGTGGCATGCCTCCGCCCAGCGCCTTTGCCAGCAACAATATGTCGGGTACTATGTGGAAGTGCTCAAATGCCCACAGCTTGCCGGTGCGGCCCATGCCGGTCTGCACTTCGTCGAAGATCAGCAACAGGTCGCGCTCGTCGCAAAGCTGGCGCAGCGCCCGCAATGTCTCGCTCGGCACTTCGCGGATGCCGCCTTCGCCCTGGATCGG
>DLGO01000004.1:0-187 GCA_002482725.1 Bacteroidetes bacterium UBA7692
TTGTGCCAGAACAAGGTCATTTTTTCAGTAAGCGAATAGTCCCTGTTAATTATCAGCCCCATCCACCACGATTTCAGGTACACCCTCCTGCGCTTGTCCAGGTCTTCGTTTTCGTATGCGGTGTTTACCCAGGTTTTGCCCTTAGGTACCAGCGGGTCCGTTATATCCGGGTCGTCCTGCACCGGTG
>DLGO01000004.1:233-31786 GCA_002482725.1 Bacteroidetes bacterium UBA7692
GCTTGTTTTTGAAATGGGTAAGCTCCTTATGCCCAACCCCAATCAGCGTACGCCGCAGCAGGTGTAATAGGTCGCGCTGCTTCAGTTCACCCTTTACGGGTGCTAGGCTATACGAAGAAACAACTGGCATCTATTACTTTTTTGCTCTAAAATTAAACTAAAAACACAAAAACACCACCCGAATGTAAAACCAACGGCAATCGGGCTTATCCTGTGGGCAGGTAATACAAGCAATCTCCGGATGCAGTTAGGTAAAATCTTCTATAAAAAAATGTTACTAAACTGGTTATACTAGGAATAGACATCATGTATTTTAAAAAAAAACGGCATGGGAAAATTTGAATTCTGCACACGATGACCGGAATGCGGCATACAGGTACCTGATATCTGCTAAAACCCCAGAAGCTATTATGCATTATTGCAAGGCAAATGATATTACGCCTGTTTTTGCTTCCATCATCAATACCAATGACGTAAATACATTTATGGCCGATGCAAAACCCAGCACAGACATACCTGAAAACCTGAGAAACCGCGGGTACTATACCATAGATTACGTCATAGATATACTAGACCCTAAACATGACAACCATCCCAGAAACGGCCACCCCAGCTATGCCGCACATCACGTTTTGCCGATAATATTCACTATTTCCTCCTGAAAAAAACCTGTTAGCTGTTAGCGAAAGATTCTGATGTCTTCAAAATTGCCTTGAAGCACCTGTTTTATACTTGCTTCTTCACCACCCATCCAGCCCTGTAGTACAGATCTGTAAATACTCCTGAAGTCATATTGCTTCTCCAGGTTATCTGTATTATTTACTTTTTGAGGTATCACAGGGTTCGTGCCTGTAATACCCGGCTGCACACCTGCGCCGAAGAACATAAGCGGCTGCGCCGCGCCATGGTCGGTTCCGTGTGCCGAGTTGGAAGTAATCCTGCGGCCAAACTCAGAAAAAGTCATCCCGCTGATTTCATCTTCCCTGCCCATCTTGCTTACATCATCCCAAAAGCACACAAGCGCTTGCGAAAGCTGTTCAAGCAATTCTGCATGATTGCCCTTGGTGGTATTGGTGGGGTCAACCTGTGCAGAGTGCGTATCAAAGCCTTTGAGGTCAACATGGTATATTGATGTCTGCAAACCTCCGTTTATCAACTTTACCACCATTTTCAACTGGTCCGCCAGCGGATTTTTTCCTGCCTCCGGATATAGTTTCGAGTGCTGAAAAGGAACCTTCATTGCCTTTTGTATCGTATCTGAATAATGCTCTGTTTGCTGCAATATTTCCCTTATACCTTTTAGTTGTGGCGCTGCAAATCCGGCAGGGTCGCTGGCGTTTATATTCGGCAGCCCGGCATCGGCATTTTCTGCCATTGGGTCTATCACTATGCTCATATCCATAGCGCTTCCTTCAAACAGGAATGTGCCCATGTCGCCTACCTTTATGGCAGGCGGGTCCGTCTGTACACTATTCGGAAATCCCTTCGGGTAATTCCTGAAATTCGTTTCCAGGAAACGGGCCATCCAGCCGGTGTACAGCACATCAGTGGCGCTGCTGCCACTCAACCATATGTCCTGAGAGCGGAAATGCGAGTAGTTTGGATTTTCGTACCCTACACCTTGCACAAACCCTATCAGGTTATTATCGTACATATCCCTTATACCGCCCATAGCCGGGTGCAATCCTGTTACAGCGCTTCCCTTCAGGCCCAGCACTTTATTTTCCGGTATGAAAAGGTTGGGCCGTGCGTTTTTAATCTCCTTATACCTGTCTATGGGTATCAGTGTATTCAAGCCGTCATTGCCACCTGTCAACTGTATGAAAACAAATTTCCTTTCCTTCTTACTACCCTTTATACCACATGCAGACATAGCATTGAACAGCGGGTAAAGCGCTGTTGCTACGGCCATGTTCTTTATAAATATCCTCCTCTTCATCGTTACATCAATTGGTATTCGGGTAAATCAGTCAAAGCCTTGTAAAAAGACTGTAATGGCGCTTCTACGGCGCTCCGCAGGTCTTTATCCTCAGGGTTGGATTTGTATTTATTCCAGCGCTCGCTCCATGCCGTGTCCTGCCCCTGCTGCAATAGCTGCTTCAGTTGATTCTTTGCGGCATCATTGATTTTTACGGGCAACAAAAGGCGGGTACTGTTTTCTACCAGGGCATCTGCATCCTCCGGCTTTTCGAAGCCACTTACAAAATGTACAAAGTCAAACTTTAAATAAGGTCCGTTAAACTTCACCCCTTCCTTAGAGGCCAGGTTGTGCATCAATCTGCGCCTGAAGCTAAGGCTTGCCGAGTTGGCCCACCATTGATGGTATTTGGGTGCCTGGTAGTATGCCAGCCAGCCCGCTACCGATGGCGGATTGGATATGTCCATGGACATATCGCCCAGGTAAAAATAGAACTGCAGATACGGGATCCTGTCCTCATAAAGCTTGTGGGTAGTTATCATATCAAACTGGCGCATGGCGCCTATCAGAAAATCTACGGGGCTCTTTACGATACATCCGGTAAACACTACATCAAAAAAATGCTCACTACCCAGCAACTGCCTGAGCACCGGCGCCACTTCAAACTCTGCGGCAATAAAAGTATCTGCCAATGGCTCTATGATGTTGCTCTCTACCTGTTCATTTATCCCTCCGTTCACAAACCAGCGGTACAGGTTCCGGCATACGAACCGCGCTGTTTCCCTTTTGCCGAATATCATATCTATAAGTTCATCGGCCTCTTTCCTGCCTTCTTCGCCAGTCTTTCCCTTTATCACATGGTTATCAAAAAAAGAGGAGAACTGCTTAGCATCAGTATCGTGCAGTTCAGGGTGAAATACTGCCTGTATCTTTTCCTTATCGTCGGTCCAGCCGCTCAGTACACGTGCCGCGGCTCGTACATCGTCCTCTGTGT
Source organism: Bacteroidetes bacterium UBA7692 (assembly GCA_002482725.1). Taxonomy (GTDB): domain Bacteria; phylum Bacteroidota; class Bacteroidia; order Chitinophagales; family LD1; genus UBA7692. Next base: position 3,146 of record DLGO01000004.1, read on the forward strand.
ACTTGCTCTCTTTGCCTTTGCCAAGTGTAAAGAGTTCCAGCAGCTCTCTGGCATAGTTTTCATTGGGCGCTTCTTTGGTATTGGTATTGCCATTCAGATATACCAGCATGGCGGCATCGCTGGTTCCTGCCTTTATCAGCTTTTTTGCGTTGCCGATTGCATACTTATGAAGCAGGGCTATATAGCGGTACGAGTAGCGGCTATCCTTTACTGCATTCATTTCTGTTACAAAATGATTGTGCCAGAACAAGGTCATTTTTGCAGTAAGCGAATAATCCCTGTTCAGCAGGTTGCCTACCCACCACATTTTCAGCATCAGCCCGCGCCTGTTGTCAATCAGGTCATCCTCGTATGGCGCATTTATCCAGGTTTTGCCCATAGGCACTTCAGGGTCCGGCACATCCGAATCTTCCTGAACAGGTATGGCATGCGCCGGCGATTGTTTTACCAGTATATCCAGGCAATCGCCAAGGCTTTTATTTGCAAAAAAGCCCAGCTCCTTTTGCCCGGCACCAAACAGCGTACGCCTGAGCAGGTGCAATAAATGCTCATCGCTGAATTCGCCTTTAAAAGGGGCTAAACTATAGGTGGAAACTGTTGGCACTTCTGTCGCTGCTTATCAAACAAATTTAAGAAGCTGTTTTGATTTAACCGATAAAAATATTGGCTGTATTTCCATAGCTAAAAATAGATTTTACCTGTTAAAATCCTGGCCAACAAACTGTTTCACCAGTTCTTCATATACCAGCGCTGCTTTTTTCTTCTCCCCTGCTGCGTTTAGGTGGCAATCATCGATCCATAGCGTAGCGTCTATCAATTCAAAAGTAAATGGAATAAACTGTGCTGAATACTGTTCTGCAAGATCCTTCGTCAGCGCTGCATTCAGCGCACAGTAGTAGCTGTAGCGCTCACTGCTTACATACTTAGGATTCAGGGCATTGGGCAGTAGTATAAGGATCGCACTATCCTTCTTTACAGCATCGAATAGCTTATTGCTATTCTGATAAAACGGGTAGTAGGAATAATCCTTTTTATTGAGCCTGCCCTCTATGTCCACATCCGACCATTTCACATACGTTTGCCTGTTCAGATGCACAAACTCATGTCCATCTACGTCAGTAAAATCATTGAAAAAAAACCGTATTGCCAGAAAGCTGAAAAAATAGGATTTCATTAAAAACCTTGCAGGCTGCTTTAATGTTTCATGGTGAAAGTTTATCCTCCTGCTATGAGAATAATCCAGCTGAAAATCCCCGGTACCAATATCTGTAGACAGCTCAGCGTCATTTACGCCACTATGTACCACCACTACATCTGGCTTATAGTATCTATACTTAAACAGGTATTGCGCCAGCTCATCAGCAGAGTTGCCCGCTTCCAGTCCTGCATTTATAACTTCAACACCTTTGTACTGTTCATTTAGTGCTGCGCTGCCAATATACTTGTCCAACATCTCCTCCAGTACTGCCGGAAAAGTTTCAGAAGCCAATTTCACACCGTTGCCATAGGTAGTAGAGCCGCCAAGGCAAAGAATCCTCAGTTTATTTCCTTTTTCCAGTGGTATGCGCCTGCCCCGGTAGCCATCTGTGTTATGCTGCTCCGCATCATGGCTCCTGTAAGCAGGATAGGGGATATATCCCAGGTAAGGCAGGGTCAGGTACTTAGGCAAGTGAGCCGCGTCTTTATTGCCCATCAGCATATCCCTGATGCGGAAATAATTATTGTTGGCCAAAAAATCTATCGGCCTGCTGCTGGCCCACATACCTATGTAGCCTGTTGCCTCCAGTGCAACAATTACAATTAGCAGCAGCACAACCCGGAAGAGGGATAACTTTAGCCTTGGTGTCATTTTTCAGCCTTGTCAAATACGGTTTTTATATTGCCCATCATGCGCTGCATCAGGCTTTGGTAATTTTTACCGTATGCCTCCATTTGCCCATCTATAAACTTTACTGTATTACCGGGCAGCACCTCTGTCATTTTTCCTTTCCTTGGTCGTTGCCAATTGTCATAATCCAGAAAAAAGTCATTGTCCGGCACATGGTACTTCTCAATATCTTTTGCCCCCTCCGGTATGCAATAGTGGATCATCTCTGCGCCTTCAGGCACCAGCGACAGATTCAAGGCAGGCCTTGTATGCCCGCTCATATTCGGTGGCGAAAAATGCAATAGACCGTGATCGTATACTACGGCATCACCAGCCTTTACCGAAAGCAGCTTGCCATATTTGCGCACCCATATTTTGTCGCGCTTAAAGTAATTTTGCTGTATGCCAGGTCCTCTTATGCTATTCATGAATTTGTGTGAATATTCTATCACACCCAGGCAGCCGTTTTCCGGGTTGGTATCCACAAATGGCACCCATACAGAAACTGATTTATATTTCGACTCGTCTACATACACCCAATCTGCATGCATCTGCAGGAAGTTATCCTTCGTTGGTTTCTTTATCATGAAGTTGCCGAATGCCGGCACATAGGACTTCAGGTAGGCAGCCACCTTTGGGTATACAATTTCAATTATCGTATTATGCACATTTGTTTTATACGCCATATCCTTGCTGAAATGTGAGGTATGGAATGGCTCACTTATATCCTTCTCAAATTTCTGAAAAGTCATGAGCAGGTTGCTTATATCCCCTGCATCTATCAGCCCGGGAATAATTACATATCCCTTATCTGCAAATTCCTTTTGTAATGCCGCGCTTTTAAAAGTATCCTGCATAAAGCTTAGTCGATATATTTCTTTATAAGCTTTTCCAATTCCTGTTCTGAAAGCGTGAAAGGATTAAATTTCACCACCTCTTTTCTCCACTTGGTTTCATCAGGTTTTGACACAAAATCGTAGTCGTAGTAAAAGCGTTCATCCACATAGTATTTCTCTATCAGGTCATTATCTATCTCCGGGTTCCTGAAATAATATACCAATTGGTAATTTTTCTTCAATACCGTAATTGTAATTGCATGCCTTATTTCCGTAGAAAGATTTGGTGCGCTTGCATGTATGGTAGCAGGGTCAAATACAATTACATCTCCCTTTTTGGCCGTAACAGGAGTTACATACTTATACAGGGTCTTTGTATGATTCAGGAACTGCCATGGCACACCCAGGCTGCGTTGTGTATTGCCCCAGAGGTGGCTTCCATTCAAAAAGGATAGAACACCATTGTCCATGGTTACATCACAAAATGCTATCCATATAAACAGGCAGTGTTCGGACTCTTCATCAATTACCGTGCTATCCTGGTGAATCAAAAGATCGCTGTTGGCATGCGGCGGCTTTACCTGGAACGCACCTCCCGTATGGGCATCAGTTTTTTCCATGTTAAACATCCTGGGCAATATCGCTTTGGCATTCAGGTTAATTATATCCTGTGTCTTTTTACGTATCTCAGGATTATGCAGGCGGCCACTGTTCAGCAGGTGATCGCCCAACTCAAAGCCTTCCAGCTTAGAAATTTCATCGTATGTAACCATAAACGAGTCAATCTCCTCCGGCGTTACCGCACCCTCAAATTTACACCAGCCATTCTTCAAAAACTGCTTGTGCTTTTCCTCATCCTTAAAAAAAGAATCTTTTCTTATCTGATAGTATTTATTCTGCTCCAGATCCGCCTTGCGCGGCCTGAAAAACTTAAACAAGTCCATATTTGTGATTGATAATATTGGAAGATAGCTTTTTTAATCCTTCGAGTTCGTTATTTTTCATAAAAGCATACATAGGCATAGAGACTATCTGCTCCTTATAACTGTTTGCTTTGGCATAGATTCTCCCATCTTTCATTCCCTCCACTTCGTTCAGCAAAAAAGGGTAGTGAATCCCGAAGCCGACCTGCTGCTCCTCCAGGTAATGTATAAAATCCTCCCTACGCGGTGCTTTTACTACATACAGGTGGTAGACATGCACAGAGTCTTTTTCCTCTACAGGCAATTCGATACCACTACCTTGGAGCATGCTCCTGTATTCATCAGCCAGTGTCCTTCTGGAGGCGTTCCATCTATCCAGGTACGGTAGCTTTACATTGAGTATGGCTGCCTGCAGCGCATCCAACCGACTGTTGCGCCCTATATATTTTATAACGTTTTTTGAACTTTGGCCGCAGTGTGCCAGGGCTCTTATCTTATCTATGAGCTCTGCATTATCCGATAGTACCATGCCGCCATCCCCAAGCGCTCCCAAATTCTTTGTAGGGTAAAAACTAAAGCAGCTCATCAAGCCGAATGAGCCTACTTTTTTGCCTTTATACATAGCGCCATGTGCCTGTGCACAATCTTCTATCACAGCTATTCCGTGCTTTTGTGCCAATGCCATTATCTCATCCATCCTGCATGGATTTCCATATAGGTGCACTACAATTATGGCCTTGGTAGCAGGAGATATGCGCTCTTCTATACTTTTAGGGTCTATGGTAAATTCATCATACAGTGTATCTGCGAACACTATTTTGGCCCCTGTTCTTACGACTGAGCTTGCGGTAGAAACCCATGAGTGCACCGGCACTATAACTTCGTCTGATGCTTTTAGTTCCAGCACCTCCAGTGCCAGTTCCAGAGCATCTGTACCATTTGCACAGCCTATGGAGTGGGCAGTTCCTATATATCCGGCAAAGTTTTCTTCAAACCGCTGCACTTCATAGCTTTTTATATAATTGTTACTGGCTACCACGCGCGCTATGCACTCATGTATCTCTCCTATAATCGGAGCATGGCTGGCATCAAGGTCTACAAATGGTACAGGTATGTTATACATCATTACTTTTTGAAGCGAAATTCAAGTTAATACAATTTTTTAGCTATTGATACATTAACCTAACCTTAGGGCAAAGCTATCAATTTTCAAATTTGCAGAAGGTAAATTGACAACCTCGCAGCATGATTTATGTTATATGCTTTTAACATTATCTTAGCTACATTTACCCATTGTGATGAGGAGTTTTTTTTCAGCTACCTTTTTGGGAGTCATTTACCTTGCAGCTTCGTTGCTTATAGGTGAGCAGCATCCCTTTACACTTGTACCCATGTATAATTCATTTCAGAATTATGCTTACTCTTTCTACCTTTCCGATTCCACAGGCACGCTTATTCCTTTTACCAGACATTTCGACTGCCACAACGATTATCTTTCGCATATATATGGTTCTGTTTGCGACAAAAACAATATCCGGCATGGCAACCAAATAGAAACCGATGAACAACTGAAGCTGATTGGCAAATCAATGATGGAAGAGCTGAATAAGCATCAGCGCTCTTTGCTACCCACAGGAATAATTCAGCTTCACCGTGTCTGTTACTTTGCACAGGGCGGCTCCATGAAGGAAAACGACAAAATGATGTATGAGCAAACCAATTACTGATACATCAGCCAATTCAGGTACCGCCTGGTTTTTCATTAAACTATCCCTGCTCATTTTCTGGTTGGGCAATATGGCAGTTATGCTAACCCAGGTATCGCCTGCAGCCTTGCTGCCTGTGGGGTTTAACAAGCTTGTCCATCTTTCTTTCCTGTTCACCACACCCGGCAAAGTATCTATTGCTATACTACTGTTTACATTAAGCATGTTATACCTACTGGAAAAAAGCATGCGGTACGTACTTATCGGGCAGTTTTTACTCTCCGTTATCATTATCAGCCAGCACGAATCAAGCGGCATGTTCCACCACGCTACAGTTTTTTCCCCGCTCTTTGCAGTACAGGCTATTGCCTACTGGCAGTCGCACAGAAACCATGAATTTAACCTCGCACATTTCCGCACTCAATATAGCATCCAGATAATTGCTGCTACTTATACGCTGGCAGGCATATCCAAACTGACCGCCTCCGGGCTGGATTGGGTCAACAGCGGTAATTATTTTGCCCTGCAGGTAATCAAAAATTACTCCTTTATCTACTTCGGCGAAGGGGATAAACAAGCATTGTCGCAGGGATATGCTATTGCCGGCAGTATGTTTCAGCATGCGCACCTCATTCAATTGCTGCTTGCAGGCTCTCTGTTCCTGGAGTTATTCTGCTTTACTGCGCTTATATCTCACAGGGTCAGGGTGCTTTATGCGATAGCCCTGGTGGCTATGCATACAGGCATTCTTATCGTTATGGGTATTCCGTTTGGTGTTATAGCGCCTGTTATGATTATTTTCTTCCTCAACCCCTTGTTTTTCATAGCTACTTGCGCAGTTAAGGTAAGAAGCTTTATTTTGAAGAGTATATGATATACCGTAAGGAATTTACAGGAAAAATACTAAAGGTAGTCCTTACCTTATCAATAGTAGTATGGCTATTGCTGCAAGCCTACAATTTCTTTAATACCGTTGGCTTCTTTTTTGTGAGTTCGCATTCTCAGATTACCGCATGGTACCCCAATACCCATTGGCTCATTTTCATTGCACTCATTTTATATTTCCCGCTTACTTATGCCACATGGCTGTTAGCTATTGTTCACTTTAGGTTTCCGGATAAATCATGGTACTATTGGCCACTGCTCATACTACAAAGCGCATTGGTAATATGGCTTCAATACCAATATGGATTTTATGCTGTCAGCGCTTTTGCCTTACTATTTACGTTGCCTTTAGTTACAGGTAGGATTATCAATTTTTCCCGGAAAACGATCCACTCAGCTTATCATTTCGCCAATGGTAAGTTTATTGGCAGCATCTTTTTATTTATTATCTATATCATACTTTGTGCTTTGTTACCGCGCACTCATCCGTTTGCCAAATACACCATGTTTAATCATTTTGGCAAAGAAACGCATATGTACGAAGTGCGGGATATAAATGGCCACCTCATTCCATTGCGCCAGTATAGCGTATTCTTCAACGATGAGCTTTTTGCCTACGAGGAGGCAGCAATAAAGAACTATATCCATGGTAATAATGATACAGTATCGCACATGCCGGATTATCTGCTGGGAGCGGAAATGTGCCGGTATTTTATTAGCAACCTGAAGCCCGGCCCGTTTCCATTTGACTCTGTAAAGCTATACCGGGTGAGCTTTACCTTAGAAAACAATAAAACTGTAATGCATGAAAAACTACTGGGTACATATCAGGCAAAATAGTTTTTGGGCCTCTTACGGCAATAGTACTGAATGGTTCTTTATGAAGCTATCCTTCATTGTTCCAGTGGTGTTTTACCTACTGCGCTGCCTGGCCAAATTTCCGGCACAGCCTTATCCGGTAGGTATTTGCAATCTCATAGACTGTACCTTACCTGGCAGCGGTCCGATAAAGTTCCTAACCTACGCTATACTTGCCACGGCAGCCATCCTGTATGTATGGGAAAAAGCTATGCTTTTCAGCACCTTCACATTATTCCTGCTTTCACTTACCCTCCTATCGCTTGAGGAATCAAATGGATATAAAGGTGAAAACGGGCTTGTCACACTCCTGCTGTTAGTACAGTTTCTGGCCTACTTATTTCATGCAATACGCAAGCAAGATAACCTGGCACATAACAGGGTGCAGTATAGCATTCAGATCATTGCTGCCGTTTACATTTTGTCAGGCATTTCCAAGATGTACTATAGCGGCATCAGCTGGTTTATGGAAGATGCACCCGGCTTTATCCTTGAGGTGCAGCGGGTATGCAATCTGGAGTTTGCAGCTACAGGATTTGCAGGGTTTAGGGAAAAGGGCAATACCATTTCAGAATTTCTGACAAACAATCCTGTGATACTACATGGAATACTTTTCTTTACTGTAGTTATTGAACTTGGGTCCTTCATCATGCTTTTTGGCAAAAAATATGCTTTTGGATATGCCTTTCTTTTCCTTGGCATGCATATCGGCATATATTTGGTTATGGATATTTTCTTCCCCACCATAATGATCCCTATGCTCATTTTTGCTGTCAATCCCGTTTACCTGATATGGGCATCCATAAACACGGTGAAGAATACGGCCATGAACTAAAAATCCTGGTGTTTATATTTCAATCCGTTTTACTTCGCTCCATTCGCTTATTACAGTTTCCTTGTTTTTTATCCTCACCCGCCAGTAATATTTTTCACCTTTACTGAATACATATGTCGGTATAAACGACCACTTTGTTATTACCTCCTCATTACCGGTATAGGAGTATGGGTCCGCAGCAATTTTCGTTATCATTTTAAATTGCCGAATGTCGGATTGCTCAATACCACTACCGGGATAAATTTCTGACACCCCGTTTAAAAAATCATCTGCCATATTCTTTGGCAGAAAAGTTCGTACACTTCTGCCAAAAGAATAGTTTTTAGTTATCATAGTCTTATACACCTCCACAAAAAAGTCATCTATATCCTGGCGTTTCTGTGCAGCATTGCTGCCATCTAGCATTTCTACAAACCGGCCTTCTTCAAAAGCTTTGTATACGGCAGGAGGTGTTGCTGATGGAGATTGCAGGTTTGTGGAAGGCTTAGGATTTTTGGCTGTCCTGTATCTCGATGTATATCCGTCTCGGCTACCAAAATCCAGCCAACGCATAGTACTATCCCTGGACCACTGTATTTCAAATAGCAATGACCCGGCCTTTTCGTTTTGTCTAACCTCCCATTCTAATACCGGCTTACCACTAACAACAGTAGTATTCATATCACTTATTTGTGGCAAATCATTACCTATACCCTTCCTTGAAAGTTCATATACCGAAATACTCTTGGTTCCATAATTTCCATACATTGAGCTAAAGGTTTTGTAGCTGTACCACACCTTCAATGAATCATAGAAATTCTTCCATTTACTTATCAATGCCTCATCCACTCCCCAACGCTGGCTATTGATCAAATGATTCTCAATCTCCATGTCACTTACAACAATATAGTTAACTGTCTTTTGTAGCATTGCCGTGTCAGGGGGATAGAAGTTCATACATGCTTCCCTGCTTAAAAAAGGAAATTGAAGCGGCTCCGAGATGAATCTGTATGGATGATTAAATATAGGCGGGTTACTGGTTCTTGGATATTGAAAAAGTATGGTACTATTCCCTTCCGCATATTGTTCTATCCATTTTGCAGAAGACACCCTGTTCTCCTCTATAGATTGCTGCCTTTGTGTTGCTAAAAGCAAGATTCCTGAATAATCCCGCGCTGAATACAAAAATACAAGTGCCATCAACATAAAAAATGACGCCAACACTAATTTTTCATTCATCGCTTCCTTTAAAACATGGAATACCGCCAAGCCTGAAAAAATGGCCACCCATGAAGGGATTGCAACGCCATACCGCCCTATTTTAGGAGAAAAAATGAGCATAGCCGATTGAACTAAAAAAGTAACGGTAAATATAAGTAGTAGTCTGTTTTTGGTTTTTAAACCCTGCCATATAACAAATAAAACCGCCGAATAGAAAGCCAGTAAAAAACCTCCTTGGGTCCAGGAAAATCCGATAGGAAAAAATTGGTCCCAATGGTAATAATTATAGTTTGCGTTTCCCCAAAGTTCCACCCACTCACCACCAAGGTTAACTATTTTCAGCACTCTGGTTAAAACCTCTTCAGGATACAATATCCAGCGCAAGTACAAAAATGAGGCGGTGAGTATAAATGCCAGAAACAATAAAGTAAAATTGAGCCATTTCAGCTTTCTGTCCCAAATCAGTGCCAACAACGTAAACGCCGTAATAAGCAGGTAAAATGGAAAATTAAGCTTGGTGGCACTTACCAGTCCGGCAGTAAAGCCTACAAGGATATAATACCTCTTTTTTTCAGGATTTTTAAATAGCAGCACCGTAGCCCATATCGCCATGCAAGATGCAAACAAGCAATAGTGGTCTACGCGCATCAGGTCAATATGTAGTGTTTGCGGATTAAGAAGATAATAGAAAAGACAAATAGCAAAAGAAATAACAGAGTTACCTGTCAATAGCATCAGTGTAAGAAACGTAAATACTAATGCAAGCGCATCGAAAAAAACGCTGCACCAACGCATGCTGAACACTATCAGGCTAAAGTAATCATCAGACAGAGGAGCATCTATAACACCTGCTTTGGTGAGCGGAGCAATAACATTTGCCGCCAATGCGCACATTATATAGTCCCCATCCGAATAAGTCGATGAGGAACTCATATTATGTGGAACCGTCTCCGCCGAAGGATTTTTGAAGAAGAAATAAAAAGAACGCGTTTCTACTACGCAGCTTTCAGAATCGGGCTCAAACGAATACTCGTAGAATCTGTCTACTATTGGAACTCTGATGCCAACAGCCAAAACAAACAGGATCAGCCCCGGGAGTAAAGTGAAATATTTAGACGCCCCCTTCAATTCATTTATATTTTATATTTGTGGACTTTAATAATAATCCTATTTCGTCGATATATGGCAATACCATGGCAATGCTAAAAAAAATCCTGAACAGATTATTTATACCCGCCAACAGAAATATTACACTATCCCTGCTTTTAATTTTCACAACTGGAATACTAGGATTAACCTATGCTGTCCCTATCAGGATACTTTTTGAAATACCAGCCGATATACTTCCGGATTGTTATCCTAACTATGGTATTTATTGGCTAAAGATCAGGCCTGCAATAAGACCGGTACTATATATTGCCTGTATGTTCTGCTGTCTGTTTCTCTCATTACCACCTTTATTCCGTTTTATCACAAGAAAAAGAAATGAGCTTTTCCCATTTTCAGTTTCGCTTTTCATATCTCTTCTGATGGCAGAAGCGGTCCTCCGTATTTTCCATTACACCCCGGGTCAAACAAATTTTATCGGCTCATTCCAAAAGGCAGACACATTAATTGCACAAAGAGCCTTTCTGGCAGATGAACATGCAATGACCTATATAGACCCTTTAGTTGCAAAAAAAATAAGGTCGTTACTTAGTGAAACTACTGTTTCATTACCTATGTTTTACTTGAATAGTGCTAATCTTAACTGGGAAGGCACAAATGATAATCTGCAGGATATTGCCATAGATTATTACAAGGTAATTTCATTTCGAGATAAAAGTCCTTTTTCTGTTTTTTATCATTCCATCCTGAATAAAAAAATAAAGACAGGCTACGACTCACTAATCATTGAATATGCAAAGTCTCCGATAAATGATGATGGTTTCAGGAGTATTCCATTCAGAAAAAAATCACCAAAAAAAAGAATTTTACTCATTGGGGATTCATTTACCTTTGGCTATACAACATCCAACAAAGTCCATAGCTTCTATGACCTTTTATTAGCCGATGGCTTTGAGGTTTATAATACTGGGTTAGATGATGCTGGTCCGCACCAATATGAGGCGGTTGCAAACAAGTATATACCCCTGTTAAAGCCCGATATTGTATTGATAAATTTTTATATGGGCAATGATGTTCAATATTACAGGCAAAGCTTTGCACCATTTGAACCATATAATTATCAGACAAATGTCGGCTATCTACAGGTATGTCCAGAAGGAGTACACATATCTAATATGCGGGAAGCTTATAATCTTGCTATAGAAAGTGCATATATTCCTGTAAACAAGTCTTCTATCAATCATTACTGTAGAAAAACTGCCGTTACCACCTTATTCTGGAGGTTAATGAAGGGCAAACCCGGCTTTGATGAACAAAGTGATTTACTGAATAATTTTTATAAAAAAGCAAAAGAGAAACAACTCCCGATGCCCGATGCCAATACGCGCATCCAGGCCATACGTCAATTGTGCGATAGCAACCAATGCAGGTTGATACTATCTATCATCCCTGGATTATCAAATGATGGAGCAAGAAATTTGCTATATGCGGATTCGGACAGCAACCTGTTTAAGGACATACCATATCACGAGGACCGTACGCTTACCGAATCCGATTTCTGTAAGGGTTCAGATAAGCATTTCAATGAAAACGGGCATAAGAAGTATGCCGGATTTTTAAAAACCCTAATCGGACCTTCAAACCGTTAGGTCAATTCTTGCTATTTTGAGATAGTCTACATCCTAATGATGCATTTTAGTTTTACTCCATATACTTTTTATCTTTGAATGGATTAATATCCTGCAGATTGCATCCTCTACTCAAACAAAAAATAGTAATCATAGTTCCTGTTCATAATGAACAGGATAATGTCAGTTTGCTGGTAGAGCGCACCATGAAAGTATTGGCGCCTATAGATAATTATCAATTCGAATTGCTCTTTGTAGATGATGGCAGTTCTGACGATACTATACAGGAAATTGAAAAGCTGCTACCCTATCACCCTTCTATCGGCTATATAAAGCTTTCGCGCAACTTTGGTCACCAGTGTGCATTAGAGGCGGGCCTTACCTACACCGATGCTGATGCAGTAATTACAATGGACGGAGACCTGCAGCACCCCCCTGAAGAAATTGCCCGAATGGTAAGAGCTTTTGAAACAGGGGTGGATGTGGTGCAAATGCAGCGAAAAAATTTCGGGGTGAACTATAAGGCTATTATGTCCATTAGCTTTTATACTTTTTTCAAGTTGGTATCCGATGTAGAACTTGTACCGAATGCCGCTGATTTCAGGCTGATGTCAAAAAGGGTACAGGAAGAAATTTTGAAAAATCCAGGAAAGGGAAAACTCCTTCGTGCAATTATTCCAGCCATAGGTTTCAGGCAAATCCACCTTGAATATATGCAGGACGACCGTAAACACGGTGTGCCATCCTATTCTTTTTTAGCACTATACGAACTAGCCATGCATACCATATTCAAGTTCAGCAAATTCCCCGCAAATTTCAGTGCTGCAACAGGGCTTCTGTTACTTTTCACCGGTTTCGTTGCCCTGTTGCTACATGCATTTTCTATCTTGCCCGACAACAAGTACACATTTTTTGTCCCGTTTTTCATGCTACTTGCAGGCGGTATGTTTTGCATCGGAAGCGTTATATGCTGGTACCTCTATTTTATACTGGAAGAAACCCGCCGCGAACCATCATTCATTGTAGAAAAACTCGTGTTGCCTGCGACCCAATCTGAATAGACAATGGCCAACCTTTTAGTTAATTCAGATGATTTTGGACTACATCCTTCAGTAAATGAAGCTATCGAAAATTGTGTGCAGTTTGGTTCCGTAAATAGCATCTCCGTTATCACCAACGGCAGTGCTCCGGACTATGAGCTGCTTAGAAAATTGTATGTTAAAACCTTCATAGGTCTGCACCTGACATGGGTTGGCGAACCCTGGCTTACCCAAAAAATATTTATCCCGGACTGGAAGGCACTTTTAAAAAAAGTAATGCTCGGCGGAAGTAGGTTCAGAAATCAATTATTGGAAGAAGCTAAAGCTCAAATGCAGGAGCTACTCCAAAATGGTATTGTTCCCGACCACATCGATAGCCATCAACATGTGCATCACTTCCCTTTTCTATGGGATATAGTCCTCAACCTTCAGCATAAAAATCGAATAAGCAGGATAAGGGTAGCCCATGTAAAATCACCCGGGCTTATGCGTATGGGAGTCGCAGGATTTGGACTTAATATACGAGCTTCCATGATTCAGCAGCCCGCAGGATTCTATGCTGCAGGCATCCGGCATGCAGGTAATTACAACGGAAAATTGCTTTCAGCAGAACTTCGGCTGGCAGCAGGAGCCGATACCGAACTTATTGTACACCCCGGCACTGATAATAACGCATTGGACCATAAATATGGGCATTGGAAATTTGATTGGGAACGCGAATATGCTATATTGACAAGCAATGATTTTACAAAGCTCATTTCAGACAATGGCTTCAAACTGATGAAAAAAGAAGTAATCGATTAATTTAAGCCCTTCAAAAATGGATAAAATGGTAATAGTAAGCGGATTCAAAAAGGATATCACCTATCAGCAATGTAACAGGTGTATTTGCGACAATACTATTCCGGGAGTTGAGTTCAATAGGGCAGGAGAATGTACATTATGTGAAATGCACGACAAGTTTGAAGCTGCATTTCCACTTGGTGCAGAAGGCGAAAAAGTCCTGGCTACAAAATTTGATAAAATAAAGAAGGAAGGAGAAGGCAAAAAATATGATTGCATTATAGGTATAAGCGGCGGCAGGGATAGCATGTATTTGCTATACCTCTCGGTGGTGAAATGGAAGCTTAGGCCACTTGCTGTCCATTTCAATGATGGTTTTGATAATCCTGTAGCTGGTGAGAATATGTTGAAAGCCGTGAGAAAGCTGGGCGTAGAGCTGCGCACCGTCACCTCCGACTTCAGGGAGTGCAAAGACCTGAAAATAACCGAACTTAAAGCATCAACTCCATTGCTCAACTCCGGCACAGATGTAGGCATCGGGGCTTCGCTATATAGCGTTGCTTACAAAGAAGGAGTGAAGAATATCCTCTTTGGGCAGAGCTTCCGCACAGAGGGCATCAAGCCATTGGCATGGGCTTATTTCGATGGAGATTATGTAAATGCCATTCAAAAGAAATTCGGCTCTGTAAAACTGAAGCCATGGGAGCCAAAAAATGCGGGCTACCATTTGGGCATAAAGGAAATATTCTTTTATACCTTTATACACCGCATAAAGGTTCACTCCCCCTTATACAACTATCCTTACAACCGGGAAGAAGTTGGGCAATTACTGCAAAAAGAGCTGGATTGGGTTTATCCCGGCGCGCATTATTTCGATGATCTTTATTGGGCATTGATTGCCTATGTACACCGGACTAAATTCAGTATCAATTTCAGGCTTGTGGAGTATTCTGCACTTATCCGCAGTGGCCAGCTGAGCAGGGACGAAGCTATAGCCAGGTCTTCAAGGCCATACCAGCTGGAGGACGAAAAAGTAATATCGCTATGTATAAAACGACTTGGAATAACCCGCGAAGAATTTGATAAATACATGAGCCTGCCGCCCAAAAACTGGTGGGACTACCCCAATAGCTATAAATGGATGAGCCTTGCAAAATTCCCGGTATGGATATTGACCAAAATGGGCATATTTACACAGGTTGTTTACGATAAGTATTTCAATTTAAAGTTCAGATAAGTATGAAGATAGGAATGGCCCAATTACTGGTAGAAGGAGGAGAGCCAGAGCGCAATTTCGAAAGGGCAGAAAAATTGATACGTGAAGCAAAAGCAGGCAATTGTGATCTGGTGCTTTTGCCCGAAACACTTGATTTTGCCTGGACCCACCCTTCTGCACTTACAGAAAGCGAACCTGTTCCCGGCACATTCTCTGATTTTTTCTGTACCCTGGCAAAAGAGCTGGATATATGGCTATGCCTTGGCCTTACAGAAAAAAAAGGAAATCAAAACTATAACACCGCATTGCTTATAGATAATAATGGTGCCATTATACTTACCTACTCAAAAATCAACTTGCTGGAAGTAGAGTTTCCATATTATCAGGTTGGCCAAAAATTGGAAGTAGTGAATACGCCCTTTGGTAAAATAGGAGTGAATATCTGCGCCGATAACTATTTGCCATCGCTGCACAATGCACACATGCTGGCACGCATGGGCGCACAGTTAATCATTGCACCTTCATCGTGGACAGTAGACCACTCGGTAACTGAAGAGTCAGATCCATACAGGGAAAAATGGGTAAAGCCACTATCCGACATCGCAAGGATTTACGAAATCCCTTTTATAAGCACGACAAGCGTGGGCTATATTGTAGGCGGGCCTTATGAAGGCAAAAAGATGGTAGGCTGCTCACTCGCCGTAGATGAAACCGGCATATTGGCGCAGGGCGAGTTCAACGAGTTTGCAGGACACCTGACTATGGTAGAGGTTACTCTAAAAGAAGCAAAAAAGAAGGGCACTCAATTTTTATACTAACTACATGTACATTTTAGGCATAAATGGTGGATTCAGGCAAGGATATCAGGACGTAAGTGCCTGCCTGGTGAAAGACGGAGTGGTGTTAGCTGCGATAGAAGAAGAGCGTATCAGCAGGGTAAAATTCTCTGCCGGAAAATTGCCTTATTCCTCCATAGTAGAAGTACTTAAAATAGCGGGAATCGCTATTCAAGAGGTAGATGTAGTGGCCTTTCATGGCTCTACCTGGGGTGCAGATTTTGACGAAAAAATAACCACCTACTTTAAAAATCAATTTGGCTATAGCCCTAAGGTACAACGCTACCATCATCACGACTGTCACGCAACAGGGACTTTTTTCAGCTCCGGCTTTAGTCATGCATTGATATTGTCCATGGATAATTCAGGAGATGGGATATCTGCACAGATAGCAATAGGGCGCGATAACAAGTTAGCGATTGTAAAACGATTTGAGCGTCCGCAAAGCCTTGGCCTATTCTATTCCCTTATCACCCAGTATTGTGGCTTTGTAAAGGATAGCGAAGAGTATAAACTCATGGGCCTTGCAGCATTTGGCGATCCGCTTAAATTTGATTTCTCCTGGCTGCTACACTCATCTTCAGAAGGATTTTCATTGAACACAGACTATCTGAATGTGCCGGCACCATTGGCACCTTCACTGCACAGGGACGAGATGAATTTCAATGAAAAATTCATAGCTAAAATGGGCACCGGCAGAAGAATACCAAATTCTCCGGTAACACAATTTTATAAAGATGTCGCCGCATCTGCCCAGCACCAATTGGGAAATACTATATTGGAGTTATTGCGAAGCTATACATTATCAACCGGCATCAAAAATATTTGCCTGAGCGGTGGTGTAGCCCTCAACTGCCTCATGAACCAAAAAATCATGAACGCAGATTTTGCCGATAACATTTTTGTACAGCCCGCATCTTCGGATGCCGGTATCTCCATGGGCGCGGCATTTTTAGCCACCCTGGACAATGGGATAAAACCAATTGCTCCCGCAAACGCTTTCCTTGGTAATGAATTTAGGGATGATGAAATAGAAAAGGTATTGAACCTATGCCACATAAACTATACCAAGGTAAGTAACCTTGTACAATCCGCAGCAGAAGATATTGCGAAAGGGTATGTCATAGGATGGTTTCAGGGCAGGATGGAATTTGGCCCCCGTGCTTTGGGCAACAGAAGCATACTGGCAAATCCAGCCGTACCTAATATGCAGCAAACTGTAAATCAAAAAATAAAATTCCGGGAGTCTTTCAGGCCATTCGGAGCTTCTGTGTTGGCAGAAGAAATAGCAACCTATTTTGTAGGAAAGCCTAAGGATGCTCCATACATGACCTTGGTTTACGATGTTGTGGAAAGCAAAAAAGACGCAATACCCGCAGTAGTGCATGCAGATGGCACCTGTAGGATTCAAACAGTATCTTCAACGGATAATCCACTTTATCACCGCTTATTGCTGGCAGTAAAGCAAGCAACAGGGATTGGACTATTGCTCAACACCAGCTTCAACCTGAACCATGAGCCGATTGTAAATACTCCGCGCGAAGCAATAGCAAGTTTCTACGCCAGTGGTATTGACTGCCTTTATATTGGCAGTTTCAGGGTAGCAAAATAGATTTTAAGAAATTTGGTAAATACAAAGCTCCGGCAGGTAATGCAATATTACCGACCGGAGCTTTGTGGCTTTAGGATTATTATGATGATTATAATTTCTAAGCTATTGCTTCTGTATGGTCGTGGTCGTCTTCATGGTCCTTGCCCTTAAGCTTGCCCGAAATTTTTGTGATAAGCACAAACAATACTGGCACTACAAATATGGCTAGTGTAGTAGCTGCAAGCATACCTCCGAACACCGTCCAGCCTATTGTTTTACGTGCCTGCGCACCTGCACCTGTAGCAAATACCAATGGCAGCACACCAAAGATAAAAGCCAGGGATGTCATAACAATCGGTCGGAAACGAAGGCGCACAGCATCCAGCGTAGCCTTTACTACATCCATACCGGTGTCCACCCGCTCCTTGGCAAACTCCACTATCAGGATGGCATTTTTCGCTGCAAGTCCTATTAGCGTTATCAACCCTATCTGCGCATACACGTTATTGCTAAGGCTTGGCAAAAACGTTAGTGCCAGTATGGAACCCAATGCACCGATAGGCACGGCAAACAATACGGAGAAAGGTATGGCCCAGCTCTCATACAATGCCGCCAGGAAAAGGAATACAAAGCCAATAGACAGCAAGAATATGTAAAGGGAACTGCTGCCTGCTTTTACCTCTTCTGCACTCAATCCACTAAACTCATAACCATAACCCGCAGGCAGTGTTTTAGCCGCTACTTCTTTTAGTGCCTCTATTGCCTGTCCGCTGCTGTAGCCGGGAGCAGGCTCACCATTTATCTCTACAGAAGGAAATATGTTATAGTGCGATATCAATGCAGGCTGCTCTATTACCCTGGTAGTAACCAATGTGCTCAGCGGCACCATAGCACCCGCGCTATTGCGCACATAATACTTACTGAAAGCATCCAAACTGCCACGGTAGCTGGAGTCAGCCTGCGCCATAACACGGAAGTTACGACCATACAGATTAAAGTCATTCACATAACTGCTACCTAATAGTGTACCCATCGCGCCATATACCTCGGCAATATTCACGCCCAGTTTTTTGGCCTTCTCGCGGTCTACATCTATGCGGTATGCGGGTGTACGCACATTGAAGAAGCTATATGCCATAGCTATCTCTGGCCGCTTGCGCAGCTCTGCAAGAAAATCTTCACTCACCTTTTCAAATCCTTTTAGGTCATCTGCACTTTCGCGCTTTTGCAATTCGAAAGTAAATCCACCTGTACTACCCAAGCCCTGGATAGCAGGTGGCGCTATTGCCATGGAGTTGGCTTCACGTATACCTCCCAGCTTCTGTTGTATATTGGCCATTACACCACCCAGTTGGGTTTCTGGTGTGTTGCGCTCAGCCCACGGTTTCAGCAATACAAATATGGTTCCCACATTCGATTTATTACTTTGTGTTACAGCATTCAAGCCCGCTATAGCCCCTGTGTTTTTCACTCCCGGAACACTGCTCAGTTCTTTTATTATTTTCTGTAGTACTTCTATGTTACGTGTAGTACTGGTAGCCTCAGGCAACTCGTAGGTAACGAACATATAGCCCTGGTCCTCATTTGGTATAAATCCCGTTGGCTTATTTTTAAACAGGAACGTAAGTCCTATGAAAAGGCAAACCATCATTACCAGAACATAAGGTGTTCCTTTTATCCATTTAGAAACCCCGCCCGTATAAGACCTTGTAAGCTTATCGAACATATTGTTGAACTTATCGAAGAACTTATCCAACCATCCTTTTTTGGCATTTGGATTATGACGTTTCAACAGCAAGGCACACAATGCAGGTGTAAGTGACAACGCCACAAAAGCAGAGATGATAACCGATATGGCAATGGTAATTGCAAACTGTTGGTACAATCTTCCTACTATACCCGGAATAAAACCAACCGGCACAAAAACCGCAGCCAAAATCAATGCAATTGCAACAACCGGCCCCGATATTTCCTTCATGGCGCGATAGGTAGCCTGCTTGGGACTCAGGTTTTCATGGTCTATCAGGTGCTGTACCGCCTCTACTACTACTATTGCATCATCTACCACTATACCGATTGCTAATACCATACCAAACAATGTAAGTGTATTGATACTAAAGCCGAGCGGTATGAAGAATATGAAAGTGCCGATAAGCGATACAGGGATAGCAAGTGCCGGAATTAGTGTAGCACGCCAGTTTTGCAGAAAGAGGAACACCACTATGATAACCAGTAGCAAGGCCTCTGCAAAAGTGTGCAATACTTCATCTATGGATGCGCTCACCACCGATACCGTTTCGTAAGGCACCAGGTAGTCTACGTCTTTAGGAAATGTTTTCTTCATTTCCTCTATGGTATGGTTTACCGATTTGTAAGTCTCCAGTGCATTGGCTCCGGGTGATTGGAATACCAGCATGAAAGCCGCCTGCTTACCATTTACGTAGGCATTGTTGTTATAGTTGAATTTACCCAATTCAACTCGCGCTACATCTTTCAGGTAGGTTAATGCACCTGTAGATGGATTAGAGCGGACAACAATGTTATCAAATTCTTCTTTTTTGTTCAGCCTGCTATTGGTGAATACATTGTATTCAAATGCCTGCTTGTTAGGTTGTGGTGTGCCGCCTATGCTACCTACAGCTACCTGCAGGTTCTGCTCTTGTAGTGCTGCCAACACCTCGTTCGTAGTGAGGCTCAGTGCTGCAAGTTTATCAGGATTCAACCATACCCGCATTCCGAAATCATCGCCAAAAGAGGTAATGTCACCCACGCCTTTTACGCGCAGCAATGCATCCTTTATATAGATATTAGAATAGTTACCCAGGAAGGTAGCATCGTGCGTGCCATTTGGCGAGTACAATGCTATCACCATCATAATACCGGGATTACGCTTGCGCACTGTAAGCCCAAGACGCTTAACCGCATCCGGCAAGGTAGGTTCGGCCACGCTCACCCGGTTCTGTACGTCAAGTGCTGCTATGTCTACGTTTGTACCTACATCAAATGTTACGTTGATGCTGGTACGACCGTCGCCCGTACTGTTACTGGACAGGTACGACATATTTGGCGTACCGTTTATCTGTGTTTCTATGGCTGTAGTGGTTGTCTGCTCCACAGTTTGCGCATCCGCGCCTGTAAAGAAGCCCGAAACCGTAACTTGCGGAGGAGTGATATCAGGGTATTGGGATACCGGCAGGTTTATCAAAGATATAAGGCCGACAATTACCAATACTATGGAGATAACGATTGCCGTGACGGGTCGTTTTATAAATGTATTTGCCATCATGTTATGTTATTTTTTAGGTGCTGTTATTTCGCAGCTTTCAGATCAGATTCTATGATGGAGCCTTCGCGTAGTTTTTGTACGCCATCGGTTACTATTATGTCATTGGCTTTCAGTCCTTCCTTTATCACCAGGTCAGATCCGATGTAGCTGCCAGGCACCACTTTTTGTTGCGATACCTTGTTGCCCTCGCCCACTATATACACAAAGTAGTCACCCAGTTGCTCTGTAATTGCCTTTGCAGGAATTACAATTGCCTGCTCGGCATTGCTGTTGGCCACCCGCACGGTGCAGCTCATACCTGCGCGTAAAAGGTTCTTTGTATTTGGAAAATCCAGACGCACTTTCAAGGTGCCCGTTTGTGGGTCTACAGCCCTGTCCAGCAGGCTTATGGTGCCTGTATAGGGATACACTTCGTTTTCACCAAATGCTATGGTAAAAGTACTGTCTGCATTTTTTTGTTTTTGCTGAAGCGTAGTAAAGCGGTATATTTCTTTTTGGTCTATAGCGAAGTCCACCGCCATTGGGTTATCGGTACTTACAGTATTCAGCAAGGTTACACCTGCTGTTACTGCAGTTCCTTCTTTTACCTGCGATATGCCGATAGTGCCGGTAAATGGCGCAACTATGGTCGTGTACTTAACGCCTGTCTGTACACCTTTAGCATTTGCCTTGGCAGCTATCAATTGCGTCTTGGCCGCTTCCAGTGCTGCATCGGCATAGTCCACCTGTTGCTTTGCTATCGCGTCGTTTTTAGCCAACTCGTGGTAACGGTCGGCATCTTTTTGCGCTTTAGCCAGATTGGTCTCCTGTACGCTGATGTTTGCCAATGCCTGATCGTAATTGGCTGCATACATCTGCGCATCTATGGTGTATAGTTTCTGGCCTTTGGTTACACGGTCACCATCTTTAAAAAAGATGCCAGTTATATAGCCGCTTGCCTGCGGGCGCAGGTCTATCTGGTTTAGTGCTACCACTGTACCAGGGTAGCTGCTGTGGTAGTCTGCATTGGTAAGTTGAACCTTAGCTGTTACCACCTGCACTGCGCCATTGCCACCATAAGGCTGTTGCGCCTGGTTGGTGCCGCAAGATGCCAGCATGGAAATAAAGAAGGCTGTAATAAGTATGAGGACGATTGCCTGCAAGGTTTTTTGTAGATAGTCTAACATTGTATTTAAGTGTTTTTTCTTATTAATATTTTATTTGTCCCAGTGCTTGTTGTAGGTCTATTTTACTAGAGAGCACTTGGTTAAGTGCACTGAAGTAGTTGGTTTGTGCTGTGCGCAAATCGGTTTCCGCTATAAAAACTTCCAGGTAAGTTTTCACCCCCGATTTGTATTGCAGTTGGATAACGTTGTACACGTCTTTTGCCAGCAGCAGGTTATCCTTTATGGCATTGTAATTAGCCATGCTGCTGTTGTAGGCAGCCAATGCCTGTGCATGCTGCGAATTGATATCGTTTGTAAGCTGCTTTATATCCAGGTCTGCTTTTTCAAGCTGCCATTTGGCCTGGCGTATATTCATTAAGCGCTTGCCGCCCTGTACAATAGGTATCGCCAGAGTAATACCTGCGTAAGAGTTAGGATAGTTGGTCTTATACAAATCCGAAATACTGTTGTTCAGGTAGTTGAAGTTGTATGCTGCAAAGCCGGATATAGAAGGCAGAAAAGCCATTTTGGTGTACTTCAGGTTACCGGCCTGCAGTTGCTTTTGTGTTTGCAGTTGCAGGTACTCTATGCGTGTACCCAGGTTCACCTGCTGCCCTGCATCAAATGCTGCATTGCTTTCCATCTGCATACTATCGTACGATACTTCCAATGGAGCATTTGCCGGATAACCCATCAGTGCTTTCAGGTATTCTACCTTGGCTTTAAGGGTTTCTTCGTTGGTGCGTTTTGCTGCATTTACATTATTCAGCATTATGGTAGCGCGCTGGTAGTCGGTTTTGTCCACTATGCCGCTCTGATACTGGTTGCGTGCATCCTGCACACTGCGTTGCAGGCGGGCAATGTTTTCGTCCGATACCTTTATCTGCTGCTGCATCATCAACACATCATAAAATGCTTTGCTCACCCTTGCCACTGCATCTATTTTGTTGTTGATGGTGTTTTGCGAAGCAAGCTTGCGCACATCCTTGGCGGTTAGTGCCGCAAAGGCAAGGTTTGGATTAAAAATATTCTGGTTATAGGCAAACTGGCTTATAGAAGTGTTCTTGTTGCCCAACTGAATAATCTGCTCCTGAAATACAGTAGTCTGCAACTGGAAGCTATGCTGTAGCTGAAAGTTGTAGCCTATCTGCGGATACCAATCGGCCAGCCTGCTGTTTACCTGCGAGCGGGTTATGCGTTCGTCCAGGTAAGACTTTTGTACTACAGGCTTGTGCTTCAGGGTGTATTGAATAATGGTTTCGAGGGTAGGTTTGTCCAGCAGGTCTGCACTATCTGTCTGCCCCTGCATAAGCAGCGGTGCAGAGAGTAAGAGCAGCAATGGAATAATTAGTAAATACCTTTTCATTTTTTGAGTTTACAAGACGATAAAAATTTCTTTCTCTTAATGTTTAATTAAGATTGATTAATCAGTCATATTTTGATTAAAAAAAACGCCACCGGCGTTAGCTTATACCTTTCCAGATAAGGCTGAATGCCGCATCCTGCCATGCTTTCATATCTTTTTCCTTTGCATTATCCAACAAGTAGGTACCCGCTATATGCGTATAACCTGCGATAAGTGAAGAAGTAAGCTCTACAGATGGGGTGCTCACTTCACCATCCTCTACTGCTTTCTTTATTACCTCTGTTATAATCCGTTGCCTTGTTAGTGCCTTTTCCCTTGTCACCTTGGTTATAAGCGATGAAGAGCAGAACTGCGACATGAATTTGATCTTACGCGGATTCTCCTGATACCATTGCATTGTATTATTGAATACCTGCCGTAACCTGGTTTTAAAAGACGTTTGTTCCCAAACACCGGTTTCTGCATGGGCGGCAAATTCCTCTTTCGACTCCAGGTAAAGCACATTTACCAATTCCTCCTTATTTTCAAAATAGCAGAACAATGTACCGGTACCAACGTTTGCAGCCTGAGAAATGCTGGCCGTGGATGTTTCCTGAAAACATTTTTCACAGAATAGATTAAGGCTGGCCTCTAATATGGCCTTGCGCTTATCACTTTGTTTATCTAATACTTTCATGGTAATGTTCTGTTTGACTGACTAAACAGTCACAAAAGTAAGAACAGTTTTTTGTATTCCTAATGGGTGAGTGATAAAAAATGTAAAAAAAGCTCTATTGCTCTTCCTTTAGTACTGTTTCGGGATTGCTTTCTCTTGCCGGATTTTCGGCAATTGCTACAGTTTCTACCTCCGGCGCATCACCTATGGTATTCTCATCACTTACCACAATATCCTTCAGCTTAGGCAGCTCGTTTACAGAGTTGATGCCGAAGTAGTCTAGGAACAAGGGCGTTACCTTGTATAATATAGGCTTGCCAACGGCATCTTCCATGCGGCCTGCCATTTCTATCAGTTCTTTTTCCAACAGCTTGTGCACCGAGTAGTCGCAGTTTACGCCGCGTATCTGCTCGCACTCTGTTTTGGTTACAGGGCCTTTATATGCTATTATAGACAAGGTTTCCAGGGCAGCTGTAGACAGCTTCTTTTTCTCTTTATGGCCAATCAACAGGCTTACCGTTTTGTGGTAGGCAGGCTTTGTAAAGAACTGGTAGCCACCGCCAATCACGCGCAGCTCAAAAGAAAAGAAATCCGGCTTGAACTTCTCCTGTATATCGCTCAATATCTGCTCTATGATCTGCTCATCTATCACCTCACCGGTAAGCTTATTGATGCACGCGCCTATTTCTGGAATAGTAACAGCTACTTCAGAACTGAATATCAAAGACTCTATATGCTGGTGTAAATTTTCCATGTCTATTTTATCTAATAAATGCCTGTGTCCAGCCATTTGAGCATGCAAATAAAACGTTTTTGGAGCAAAAACGGAGAGCTAGGGACGGAATTCAGGGTTGGCCGAGCTTTTCTTACGCTTGATCCTGTCATAAATCATAGAAACAGGGCTCGATATTTTTGGCCTTTTAGGCATAGTGTTAAACTTAGGAGGTGCTATGCCGGGCAGGGAAACCTTGTTTACATCCTTGGCTGCCATAAATGCGTCAACAAACTCCTGCTTATTTCTAAATGGATAAATAGTTACCTCTTTAAGTTTTACAAAATCTTTGAGCAGAGGAATATTTATGCTATAAACAGAATCTTTGTCTAGGTCAGAAACAGCTACCAATTTATAAATATACCCTACTGAGGTAAAGCGCAAGGTATCTGTAGGGTACACATACATAGCAAAAACCCCATCCCCATCGCAGGTAATACCCGTCCGGCGATTCACTATTACAATATTTGCTTTTGCTATACCTTCTTTGGTTTGCAGGTCAGTTATCCGACCTTTTATAAGAAAGGTTCCCTCCTGAAATGCAAAGTTCATCTGCGCGCTTGCCCCGGTAGAGGAAAAAGCCCACAGAAGCAGGGTGAAAACAACTGTCTTAAAAAATTGCATAGGGTAAAAGTAAGCTACTATAGCTTATAAAAGGTTAATTGATTTAAAAATTGTATACATCGCTATTAAATGAATTCCAAAATCCTTCTGGCCAGTTTACCAGCATCTACCTTTTCTATAGCATGCGGCGTCTGGTTCAGTATTTCAACGGATGCATGGAGCATTTGTTCTTGAACCGCTTCAGTTTCCTCCCTTGTTACCATATTGTCAGCATCGCCAAGCAGCAGCAAAACCCTGTTCTGTATAGTGGCGAGGTCTGCGGGTAACAGATGATTCTCTCCCAGTTGCGCCATCATACGAGCAGTATTGCGCATGAGGTCTGCCCAATAATCCCCATGCAATTTTTGCAGGTATGCTGCAAAGGCAGGAACTTTTTCGGCTGTCTTTTCAGGATTCAGGAACCTGCTCTCCTGCTGCGCGGTCTCTACGCTCCAGTTAAACTTAGTGCCCAGTGTTACTATATCTCCCAGCAGATGCGGTTGCGCTGCAGCTAGCGTAAGGGCAGCATAGCCACCCATACTGTATCCGAAAACCGCCGGACGGCTCAGGTTCTCTGAAGTAACAAAATCTGCCAATTCTATCGACAAGCGCTCCATAGAAAAAGGCGAAG
The DNA here is from genome assembly GCA_002482725.1 of Bacteroidetes bacterium UBA7692. GTDB lineage: Bacteria > Bacteroidota > Bacteroidia > Chitinophagales > LD1 > UBA7692. The sequence goes on from DLGO01000004.1 coordinate 28,915, forward strand.
TGTCAAAAGCCTTACCACCATGCCCACTAAATGTAAAGAGATGCACATCAGCTTCTTTTTCCAGCAATACCTTTAGTTGTTTCAATTGCTCTTCACACCCAAGTGCGCCGTGTAGTAGTATTATTTGTTTCATGATTGCTCTGCAAGTAGCGTAGTAAGTTCCTTGTTTGTGTTGCCCGGTTTATCTGCTATTTGTGCCATGGCATATTCGCTGAGCGCCGTAATGGTTAGTGATGGATTTACGCCAAGGTTACAAGGCATAATAGAGCCGTCCAGTATATACATATTTGGATAACCGTAGGCTTCAAACCGTTCATTTACCACTCCCTCTTCCACCGTTTTACCCATGGGGCAGCCACCAAGTATATGGGCCGTGGATGCCAGGCTGAAAGCCACTTCAGGAAGAGCGTTCAATGGCACACCATTTACCTTTTCGGCAAAGCGGTACAGCGCATCCTGTCCGCTGGCTATAAAGCTCGGCACCTTCTCTCCACTATCATTTTTCATTTTAAGAGAAGCGCCAAATATGCCTTTCGAAAGCCGCATTTGCATACTATTTTCCAATGTTTGCATAATGAGGAAGATGACGCCATTCTTAGCCGGATTATTGATGAAAATAGTACGCAGGAATTTGATCGGATGCACAATGCTATTGCCTATCATTTTTGCCAGCCTTACAGGTGCCCTGCCATTGCCCGCAGCCATCACCCCCAGGCGCATCATAGCCCCACTCCCATCAGGAAACTTGCATATCTCTATCTGCGTATTCTCGTCGGCATTGAATATGCGCGATATGGCAATGCCATGATTCAGCTTGCGGTCAGCCGCTGCCACACCGCTCAGCATTTCTGAGTTGGTGAGTATGTTGTAGCCCAGTTTATCCGAGAGTTTTGGTAGTGTTTTGTGTATGTACTTTTGCTTTAGCAGCAAGTCCATCGTACCCATTACCCCTCCGCTTACTATCAGCCCCTTGCTGCGATAAGTTTTTGTATTACTCCTGAAAAAAGAAGTAGAACCCTGCGTATGCACCAGGTACTCGCCATTGATATGCTCTACTTTGGTCACAAGTGTTTCGGCTGCAATTTTTGCACCATAGCTATATTCTGCCAGCCATAAATAATTCTTATCCAGCGTATTTTTGGCATGATGCCTGCAGCCAACCATGCAACCCGCGCATTCAATGCAGCCCTTGCGCTGTGGTCCTAAACCTTTGAAGTAGGGATCGGTCATTTTAGTCCTGTCACCCAGGTACACTCCTACACCATCCACCGGCTTAAAAGAGTCTTCGTGGCCCATATCCTTTGCCACTTCTTTCAGCACCCTGTCCTCTTCATATTCTTTCTTGAACTCAGTGGTACCCAGCATAAACTTAGCTATATCGTAGAAAGGTGCCAGAGTTGCTTTCCAGTCTTTTATACCGCTCCATATTTTGTTTGTATAGAAGCTTTCCTTGGGCATCATGTGCGTATTGGCGTATACCAGCGAGCCACCACCCACTCCGACGCCACTTATCACAAACACTTCCCGAAAAAAGGTAAGTTTCTGAAAACCAAATAGCCTCAAGGCAGGCACCCACAGGTATTTTTTCAGGTTCCAATTGCTGGTGGGAAAGTCTTCCGCAGCCCATCGCTTGCCTTTCTCTATTACCAATACCTTATAGCCTTTTTCTGCCAGGCGCATAGCGCTTACGCTACCTCCAAAGCCAGAGCCTATAACTATGTAATCGAAGTTTTCTTCCATAAGCGAAAAGTACAATGTTTTTGGAAATCCTCAGAGATGAAAAACGTTATCTTCGTGCCTATGAGCAAATATTCAGAAGCGCTAAAGGCAAAGGTAAAACTGGGCAAGGATGTTTTTGTAGCGGACAACGCCACACTCGTTGGCGATATAACCCTTGGCGACAACTGTAGCGTGTGGTATGGAGCAGTCATACGTGCGGACCTAGATAAGGTGGTTGTAGGCGATAGGACAAACATACAGGATGGCTGCATATTTCACGTAGACCCGGGTGTGCCCATTACCGTGGGCAAGGAGAATATTATAGGCCATGGCGCAATACTGCACGGCTGCATCATAGGTGACAACAACCTGATAGGCATGCGCAGCACTATAATGAATGGCGTAGTAATCGGCAACTGCTGTGTTATAGGTGCCCATGCACTGGTTACAGAGCGCATGGTAATACCAGACTACTCTATGGTACTTGGTTCACCCGCCAAAATAACCAAGATGCTACCCGAAGAGGTGATACAATTGATAAAAGCAGGAGTGAACGAATATGTACACGAGGCTGGTAAGTATTTGGAAGAATAATTCCGCGATACTGCGTTCACATGCTCATTATGAAGAAAATTCTTGTCATCCGTTTCAGCTCTATAGGCGACATCGTACTTACTACCCCTGTAGTTCGGTGCCTGAAGCATGCTTTTCCGGAGGCTGAGATACACTACCTGACCAAGAAAAGTTTTGAGCAGATACTGGCACCTAACCCATATATCGACAAGCTATACCTGCTGGATAATAATCTATCTGAGATAATTGCACGGCTCAGGCAGCAAGACTATGACCATGTAATAGACCTGCACCACAACCTGCGAACGCTTATTGTAAAAACAGTCCTGATGAAGGCATCGACATCTTTCAATAAGCTGAATATAGATAAGTGGCTCATGGTTAAGTTTAAGATTGACCGCCTGCCAGGAGTGCATATAGTAGACCGCTATATGGAAACAGTAGCTCATCTAGGTGTAAAAAATGACGGCAAAGGCCTGGACTACTTTATAGCTCCCGAGCAGCAAGTTGACATCCATAGCACGCTACCTGTTGCTTTTCATAAAGGCTACATTGCCTGGGCTATTGGAGGGCAGCAATT
>DLGO01000004.1:31799-47451 GCA_002482725.1 Bacteroidetes bacterium UBA7692
CACCAAAAGATTTCCCGCCACTAAGATTGCTGAGGTATTGGCTGGCTTGGACAACTCGCTTCCTATCGTATTGCTTGGGGGAAAGGAAGATGGCGCTGTCGCCCAAAATATATTGACCATTGCGGGCGATAGGCTCCTTTACAATGCTTGCGGCAAATTTTCGCTGGCACAAAGCGCTTCTCTGGTACAGCAGTCGCGCATGGTCATAAGCAACGATACCGGGTTAATGCATATTGCAGCTGCATTCAAAAAGCCACTTATTTCTATTTGGGGCAATACTATTCCTGAGTTTGGCATGTCACCCTATTTCGGTTCTGCTTCAGCTATACCACAGTACGTAGCACAGGTTTCTATGGCGCAACTTAGCTGTCGCCCTTGCTCAAAGCTGGGTTTTAGTGCCTGCCCCAAGGGGCATTTTAAGTGCATGAATAATATTGATGTACATGCGCTCACTTCAGAAATCGCTTCTTTTTATACTACATAACTCCCCTTTTAACTAAAAATTAGTATATTTTGCACGATTTTTATATAATTCCCCTTTTTAATCAATCAAAAACGACAGATTTTTTTGCAGATGTTTGTAAAATTCACAAATGCGCGTATCTTCGCAGTCCTTTTTGAAAAATAGATAAGCAAATGGCACATCACAAATCAGCACAGAAAAGAATACGTCAAACAGCAAAACGCAGATTGGCAAATCGTTATTATGCGAAAACTATGCGTAACGCTGTTCGTGTACTACGTGCTACTACCGGCAAAGCTGAATCTCAGGAGAAACTACCTAAAGTTGTATCTCTAATAGACAGACTAGCTAAACGCGGTTACATACACAAAAATAAAGCGTCTAACCTGAAAGCTAAATTGGCTAAAAGAGTAAATACTCTTGCTGCTTAATTTCTTAAGGTATTAAACATATCCTGAAAGGCGTTTCTACCAAGAAACGCCTTTTTTATTTAAAAGAACGAACGATAACCGCCTTGCTAGCAAAACGAATCATACCCTGCCTGGATATCAAAGATGGCCGCACTGTAAAGGGCGTCAACTTCGAAGGGCTACGCGATGCAGGAGACCCGGTAGAGCTTGCCCTGCGCTACAGCAGCGAAGGAGCTGACGAACTTGTATTCCTGGATATAACAGCTACCAACGAAAAGCGCAAAACCCTGCTGGAGCTTGTATCCCGTATAGCGTCGGCAATCAACATCCCCTTTACCGTAGGCGGGGGCATTAGCAGCGTAGCCGACGTATATGCCCTGCTGCGCGCCGGTGCCGACAAGGTAAGCCTTAACTCTGCCGCTATACGCAACCCACAGCTCATAACCGATATAGCCGATAGCTTTGGCTGCCAATGCCTGGTGCTGGCTGTAGATGCCAAAACAGATACAACCGGCAACTGGCAGGTTTACCTGAACGGCGGGCGCGTACCCACAGGCATCGAACTCTTTGCCTGGGTTAAAGAAGCTACCGGCAAAGGTGCAGGCGAAATCCTGTTTACAAGCATGGACCAGGATGGCACCAAGGCTGGCTTTGCCAACGAGGCGCTGGCAAAAATGTCTCATACCATAAACATCCCCATCATCGCTTCCGGTGGTGCAGGTAGTATGGAGCATTTCTACGATGCTTTTGCCACAGGCAAAGCCGATGCCGCGCTGGCGGCCAGTGTCTTCCACTTTGGCGAGATTGGTATACCGCAATTGAAACACTACCTGAAAGAGAAGCACATAGAGGTAAGGATTTAATAATAACTTTATAGCATGAATATTGACTTTGAAAAATCCGGTGGACTTGTACCGGCGATTATACAGGATGCGGTAACAGGCAAGGTACTGATGCTCGGCTATATGAACCGGGAAGCCTTCGATAAAACCACCACCGAAAAGCAGGTTACTTTTTTCAGCCGCAGCAAAAACAGGCTGTGGACCAAGGGTGAGGAAAGTGGCAATTTTTTGCATGTTATAGATATTAAGGTCGATTGCGATAGTGACTCATTATTGATTAAAGTAAATCCGACAGGGCCCGTGTGCCATACCGGTACAGATACCTGCTGGGGCGAAAAGAATGAAGATGTAACCCTTGATTTCATCGCTGAACTCGAGCAGGTAATCCACTCCCGCAAAGGAGGTAATCCCGATGAAAGCTATACTGCCAAGCTCTTTGCACGAGGCATCAACAAGATAGCCCAAAAGGTTGGGGAAGAAGCCGTAGAACTGGTTATAGAGGCCAAGGACAATGAACCGGAACTATTCCTGGGCGAAGCTTCTGACCTGCTGTACCACTACCTGGTATTGCTGGCTGCCAAGGGGCATTCGCTAAAAGATGTTGCAGGCAAACTGGCTACACGCAAAAAGTAGGGCTTAATACTTCACTTACTCTGCCACTGCACTTTCCTGCTTTTTGAATTGCATATCATGCAGGTGCCTGTAGTGGCCATTCAGCCTCATCAGTTCCTCGTGCGAACCAAACTCTTTTAGTTCACCCTTATCCAGCACCATTATTTTGTGCGCATGGCGTATGGTCGACAAGCGGTGCGCTATCACTATCGATGACCTTCCCTTTACCAGCTTTTCTATGGCTGTTTGTATCACCGATTCGCTTTCGCTGTCTATAGATGATGTAGCCTCATCCAGTATCAGTATGCTCGGGTTAAATACAAGTGCGCGTACAAACGATATCAACTGCCTTTGCCCCATTGAAAGGGTTGCGCCACGCTCCATTACCTGGTAGTCGTAACCACCCGGCAGGCGCATGATAAAGTCGTGCGCACCTACCATTTTGCTTGCACTTATCACCTGCTCGCGGCTTATGTTATCATTGCGCAGGGTTATATTTTCCATTACTGAACCGGCAAACAGGAATACATCCTGCAGCACAGTACTCATCTTGCTCCTGAGCGCATTCAGCTCATAGTCCTTTAGGTCTACGCCATCTATTTTTATGGTGCCCTTGTTTATCTCGTAAAACCTGCCAAGCAGCGATATGGTGGATGACTTCCCCGAGCCCGTAGCCCCCACTATTGCCAGCGTTTCACCCTCCGGCAGCGTAAAGCTCACATCCTTCAGTACATAGTTCTCATCGCTATAGGCAAACCATACTTTATCAAATTCTATCCTTCCTTTTATAGTCGCTGGTTTATAGCTACCTGTGTTCGGTATACTATCATCCTTATCTATCAACTTAAATACACGCTCCGAAGCCACCAGGCCGCGCTGTATGGTATTTACCTTATCCGCTATAAAGCGCAACGGGCGGAACAGCATATTGATATATAATATAAATGCCATTATGACACCCACATCGGCTGTCTGGTTCAGTATCTGCCTGCTCGCCATCCACACCATCAATCCTATAGAGGCCGCCAGCAGTATCTCTACCGCAGGAAAGAAAAGCGAATAGTACCAAATACCACTAATGTTGGCCTGCTTCAGCGAGTTGTTTATGGATGAAAATTTCTTCATTTCCTTCTGCTCTACATTGAACAGCTGTATAATGCGCATACCTGTAATGTGCTCTTGCAAAAAGGCACTCATGCGACCTATCTGTGTGCGCTCTTCCTGAAACGATTTCTTTACCCCTTCCTGAAACCAGCGCGTTACAAACAATAGCAACGGCAGCGTAGCTACGCTTACCAGTGTCAGCTTCCAATTGGTAAAGAACATGAAAGAAAGCACAACCACTATCGTCAGTATATCGGCAAGTATAGTTATCAGCCCTTCGCTGAAAGTATCGTTTATGGCCTCTATATCATTTATGGTACGTGTCGTAGATATACCTATCGGTGTTGTGTCAAAATACGTAAGCCGCGAACCCAGTATATGGTTAAACACGCGCAGGCGCATATCCTTAATAATATTTTGCCCCAACCATGCCGTTATATAGTTAAATACATAGCGCAGAATAGACTCCGTTACCAGCAGTATCACCAGCAATACACACATGTATTGAAGCATACCCATGTTAAAGTTGGTGATATACTTATCTACCGTTATCCTCACCAGGTAAGGGCGTAGTGGTGCCAGCGCCGCCAATACCAGCGACAACACTATAGAACCATAAAACCAGCCCAAATATGGGTCTGCAAGTTTTATTATCCGTTTTAAAAGGTTGTTATCCGCTCCCTCAGATTTACTTTCACTCATTCAGGTGCCGAAAATAGGTATTTATAATTCTGTTCCATTATTCTCTTGTTGATACATAACATTCTTTATTTTTTCCCTTGTGTTTCCTACATGGAGGGAAGTCCAGATAGTAGAAATCGTATAGTCAGCCAAATTGCCATATCTGCTTTAGAAATTAGGCGTTATTTTAGCCTGTACAAACAGATTTATACATGGAGACTACAAATAAAGCCCAACGCTATCCCAAAGAGAAGAACAAAGTAATTTCGGGTGAATTTCGTGCAAGTGAAAATTTCTACCAGAGTGACCTGATACTTCGCAACTACCTGGAGCATAATGTATCGAAAGAAGGTCTCGCCTACATGCAGGACAAACTGAACTATACAGGCATGGAAGCAGCAGGTCCGATGAATGAACTGTCGCTATTAGCCGACCACAATGGTCCAGAACTGGTAAAGCGCAATTTTTTCGGAGAAAACATCAACGAAATACGCTTTCACCCTTCATATTGGGAGCTGATGAAAAGGGCCGTAAAGTCTGAAATGTTCCGTGTAAAATGGGAGCCGGGGCTGCGCAAACAGTTCTTGACAGAAACACATCGCCTTGGCTTCTCCACCGGTTACCTGTACGCCATGAGTGAAACCGGACAGTATTGTCCGCTGTGCATGACAGACGGTGTAGCACGCCTGATAGATATATTTTGCAATGAAGACGATAAAGCTAGATTGCTGGCCCGCATATATACCGACAAGCCAGAGGAGCTATTTACCGGTGCCATGTACCTGACAGAAAAGACCGGAGGATCAGATGTGGGCGCAAGCATAACTACCGCAACCTACCGTAATGAAACCAGCTATTCGCTTAATGGCGAAAAATGGTTCTGCAGCAATGCCAATGCAGATATAATCTTCGCCTTGGCGCGCACAGACGAAGGCATAAAAGGCACTAAAGGGCTTTCGATATTCCTGGTAGAAAAGCATTTGGCAAACGGAGAACGAAATGCAATAGACGTAATCCGGCTGAAGGATAAACTGGGCGTACGCAGTATGGCAAGCGCAGAGTGCAACCTGACCGATACAGTGGGCAAAATGGTCGGCAATGAGTTTGAGGGATTTAAGGTAATGGTAGAGATGGTTAACCTCTCCCGCCTGTACAACTCAGTAGCCGCACTATCAATAGCGCGCAGGGCGCTTATAGAGGCATATCAATACCTGAATGCGCGCAATACCTTTGGAAAACCGGCAATACAACATGCACTGATACGCACAAAGCTGACAGAATTAGGTGCATTGAATGTGGCCAACTTTTATCTGGTGTGGCGTGCTATAAAGGCGCTGGACAATGCAGACAATGGTAACGAGCATGAGGAGCAGTTGTTCCGCATCATAAACCCGATGGCCAAGAAATGGTCGGCCGAAAAAGGTGTCTATATAACCCGCGAGAGCATGGAGCTAATGGGTGGAATAGGCTATATAGAGGATGGCGTGATGCCAAAACTGATGCGCGATATGATGGTGCTTCCTATATGGGAAGGCTCCGGCAATATTATCATATTAGATATGCTTCGCGCACTCGGCAAATCAGAAGGCTTTAAAGCCATAGCATCAGAAATAAGCAGGAGCGCTGAACAGAGCGAACAGTACGGCGCATTTTTGACAGAAAAGCTAAAAGACCTCATTAGTTTTGGTCAAGAATTGAAACAGTTGCCGCAGGATGAAATGGAGGCTACAGCGAAGGTGTTTTTTGAGAAGCTCACTTCACTATACCAGATATCATTACTTATAGATGCATTGAATGAAGGCAGCAAAGCATGGATAGACCCTTCACTAAAGTATCTTACCGAACAGTATACAGCGGGTGGATTACAGGCTGTAAAACCATTGTCAGTGGCAGAAGTTAGCGGGCTAATAGGATGGGGCTTTTAACTATCCTCTTACAAAATTAATCCTCATCAATAGCANNCTCATCAATAAACGAAAAGCCAAGTTGTAATCTGCAACCTGGCTTTTCATTTTAAACTGCCTTTGATATCCTTACAGTTTCACTACTTTTCACCTCCACAGACGCAACAAGCATAGCGCAACGGCGCGTGTTCCCACAGATACCTGTGGTCGCCTATCATCACTGTTCCACTCCTCTTGGCTGTTGATTGCATTCCTCTTCTCGGCATAGGCTATTTGTTCACTTTTCTCATTTTACTGGAGCTCAAGCAGTCCGTCTTCATTTGCCTACGTCGGATGTGATTGTAGGCTGTTGCTATGGCTCCAGCATCCGCTCAACTCCCAACCCTGACACCAAATTTTATTTCACCCGTTTAGTGTCATTTTCTTAACCTGCCATACCATTTTAATACTGATAATCTATTATTTATCTCAATTCCAAAAATGACATAAAGAAAATTTTTAATGTCATTTTGGTGTCACCACTTTTGATGGTATTTCTGTCGGCTTCATCAGCGCCATCCCACTTGTTAAAATTGGCGGTGGTTGGCGGTAGTTGGCGGAAATCGGGTTTTTCGGCATGGGTACATTGTTTTTGCGGTACTTTCATTTCACTCAAATCATCACCCACCAACACATTCGCCCAAAATCCTGACGGTAAAAACACCATCAAAATTGTCGGCTTCTGTCGGCTTCCCATTCCAAAAAAGTGGCGGTGGTTGGCGGAATTCGCGTTTTTTGCCCCCTTTTCGATATGTTAAAATCTGCGGCACTCAATTGCGGTATTTCTGTCGGTATCTACACATACACTATCGCAAGGATTCCCTTGTGATAAAAACCAAAAAATTCCCGTTTGTATTCCGGCTATAAAAAATCAGCATACCTGTCTATTTTCATTTTGCAGAAATGGATGCTTCCGTCATAGTACTTCATTTTAGTCTTTACAATCATAGAATATCCGTGACCCCAAAGAACGCCACATTGCTTCAGCCAAATCATAATAATCAGCTTCAACCAACGGTGCTAAGATAACCCCACCGCCTATCCGACTCTAGCAGAAAAGGCGGCAAAATTTTAAAGGCTAATTAACAGACTGATTTTCAGTACCGATAGAGCATTTTTAAAAATCGTTAACGCCAACTTCTCTAACCGTGTTTAGTGGTATGGAATTTTCACCACTAACAGAAGGCAACTTACTGCCTAATAATATTTACGAATAAAATATGGTTATATCTATGATGTGCGAAAAGGATTCTTGCATTTGAGCTAAAGGTAGCCAGGGTTCAAAGAACTCCTTTTTATCTGAACTTCGACATGCCTTTCAGAACATCTCAAATAGTGGTAATTATCATTAAGAAAAGCTTAATAACGGTTTGCTGTTAAGTGCTTGTGCCGGGCAGCATAGCGCCAAAGCCACATAAACTAATCCTAAAATTATTACCAATTTGATATCCCTGAGCAAACAATAAGCCATCAGCGGCAATACCTGCAAAGCATGCATTTCCACAAAATGCGCGATGCTCAGATCGCCATATTTACGGCTCCAATTAAGCAACGGCAAACCATCGCCATCGCGTGAACCGCCAACACTATGTGAACCGTTGGCGGCCATTATATACAAATACTAACAGCTATTATATACACTAGTTTTAGCAGTAGAAAGCTTGATAAACGGCAGCCTCATCAACCACTTCTCCAAAATACACATATTCTTTTTAACAATATGATGTTAATAATTGAATGGGGTTAAGCCCGTAAGTAGTAGCCCAAAATAATTTGCCGCAGTATAAAATCTAAACATCTTGCATACATGAAAATAAAGGCTGCATCAGGTGGCGATAACCTAAATCGTTATATTATACCCTTGCTTCTGATATGGGTTGCCATTCTAAACTTTAACACCCTAAGCAACCAATACGCCATGGATGATGAAATGGTAATATCCAAAAATATGGCCGTGCAGCAAGGGTTTGCCGGTATACCCCAAATACTTTCTTCCGATGCTTACCAAAGCTACCTGGACCTGATGGGCGCTAACTCACCCCTCACCGGTGGGCGATACCGGCCTCTTTCTATCGTTTCCTTTGCCATAGAACAGCAAATGTTTGGCGATGCCCTGGGCGCTGAGTATTTAAGCACACTAAGCAGCCTGCAACAAGTACAAGTAAGCGGCAATAATTTCAGCAGCATGGATGGGCTAAATAAACAGTTAGCCGAAACAGACCGGAAAATAGTGGCGAGTAACCTAAAGATAGCCACCGCAAGGCATGCTATGCAGGTTATTTACTTTATACTGGTGGTGCTCGCTTTGTGGTACCTTTTAAGCAATTATATTTTTGCCGATAACAGGCTGGTAGCCCTATGCGCCGCACTGCTGTTTGCATGCCACCCTATACATACCGAGGTTATAGCAAACCTGAAAAGCAGGGATGAAATTTTTTCAATGCTGTTTATTCTGCTAACGCTAATTTTTGTTTTCAGATATAACGATAATAAAACTGCAAAAAACTTTGCCGGCATATTGATTTCGTTTGCTCTGGCGCTGCTATCCAAAGAGTACGCGCTGCTATTGCCGGTTATAGCAGCCGTTGCTATTCTACTTTTCCGCAACAAAACCATACAGGATCTGCGCGCCGATTGGCTCTATGCCATGGGCATACTAAGCATTGCCTTTTTGTATTTCCGGTATTCTATCATCGGAAACTCATCGGCAAAAACCATGAGCAATGATTTGATAAACAACCCTTATGCGTTGGCCGGTGTGTGGGATAAGCTGGCCACCAAAATATATGTATGCTTTGAATATGTAAAACTGCTGCTTGTCCCCTACCGTTTGTCGTCCGACTACTCATTTAACCAGATACCTTATGTAAATTTTGCCAATGTGCAGGTATGGGTGTCTATCCTTTTCTATACCGGCCTGCTGGCGCTAACCGGCTATCTTCTGTATAAAAAGAATAAAGCCGCCTTCCCTTTCCTGTTCTTTCTTCTGTTCTTCTTTTTAATAAACAACCTGGTTTTTGAAATTGGGGCTACCATGGGCGAGCGCCTGGTTTTCCATTCATCGCTTGGGTTTTGCATGCTGGCGGCTATGGGCATTGCAGCTGTTGCACAAAAATTTCCGGCTATTGCACAACCTAAAATAACTTTAGCCATCACAGCACTATTGGTTTTGCCTTACAGTTATAAAACCATGGCCCGCAACACCGATTGGAAAGATAACTTTACCCTGTTTACCCGCGATGTAAAAACTGCACCCAACAGCGCGCTTATAAACTGCAACGCCGGCGCAGAGTATTTCAAAAAAGGCTACGCTGCTATTAAAGACAAAAAAGAAACTACCGGTGCCGACTCGGCTATGGTAATTGCACATGCCGATACAGCACTGGTTTACCTTAAGCGCGCCATAGCTATTTACCCCGGATATACTAATGCATATATGAACTGTGGCATCTGCTACCTGTTTAAAGGCGACCTGGATAATGCAGCGGTTAACTGGCGGCAGGCAGCACGGTTGTTTAATGGCGTACATCCAACCCTTGCTACCCATGCCAAAGTATTGCTAAATAAAGCGCTTAGCGCTGGTTATAATAAGGATTACGCAGGAGCATCTAAACTACTTGAGCATGCCTGCGAGCTAGACCCCTCCAATGTGGAGATATGGGATAACCTGGCAGGGTCGCATTTTGCACAAGGCAACTTTAAACGCGCCACAGAATCATTTAAGAAAGCTATTGAGCTTAATCCCTCTTTAACCGAAGCACAACAGGGTTTACTCTCGGCCGAAAATTTTTTAAAGCTGGAAGAGGATTGCAAACAGCAACCCAACAATAAAGAGGTATGGCTTAACAGCGCAAAAACATTTGCACAGTTTGGTTTTAGCAAAACGGCCTACAAATGCTACCAGCATATACTTACCATAGACCCAGGCAATGCAATAGCCCTGCAGGGTAGCGCAGCCACACAAGGAAAAGAAAACAAGAAATAATTACCGGATACCGTTATACCGGTCTAAGTAAATAGCTGCCTGCTGCGTGTTACCCATTGATAAATAAGCTGTAGATATTAAACGCAGTGGGGTTTTGTCGGCGGGGTTAAGCGCATACGCTTTCTCAAAACTAACAATAGCAGCATCGGGCTTATCAAGAAGCCCCAATATGTTGCCGTAGTTAAGGTATAAAGAGGCATTGGTGGAATCGCGCAATAAGCCGTTTTCAAACGCCGTGCGTGCCTGCAAATAATCTTGTTTATTAAAGTACGCCGTGCCCACCAGGTTCCAGGTTTCTTTTAAAATGTAGTTGCGCGATATGCAAAGCCTGTGATAAACAAGAGCGCTATCGTACCGGCCGTGCATAAAATAGGCACCGGCCAAATCATGCGTAGCCTGGTTATCGGCAGGGTTTAAAGCTACTGCCCGGCCTAGATTTTTTATAGCAACCGCATAATTCTTTTTGCGGTAGTAGGCCACCCCCAGGTTATTAAACGTATTGGGATATAATGTATCTATAGCAGCGGCCGATTCAAACAAGCGAATGCACTCATTCAAATTATTCTGCTTCTCCGTTTCGTTACTTACCGGTTCGCTTAGCAGCAGACTTCCATAATTGTAATACACGCGGGCGCTGCCTTTGGCGCTGTTTACATCAGCCGCAAAAAGCGATTTATCCGATTTCCAATCGGCATTGCGGGCAATGGTTTTATAACTATACAGAAAAAGCAATGGCAGCAAAAGCACTACCGGGTTATTTAAAAAACGGCTGTGCTGCATTTTTTTTGTTTCGTAATAAAGCAGGCTAACCAGGGCAATAATAAAACCCAAAACAGGCGTATATAAAAAACGATCTGCCATGGTAGACCCAATAAGCAGAAATACATTAGTAGTAAGTGCAATTGTAACCAGAAAGAAAACAACCCCAAACGCCGCCTGTGGAAACTGTTTGCGGTACTTATAAGCTAACCACAGCAAGCCGGCTACAAGCAGTAGCGGCAAAATGCCTTGCAGGCTAAAAAGAGAGACACAGGGAATTTCGCTAAATGAGTAATCGTAGCTAAGCTGGTAAGGCCAAAGGCACTTTAGCATATACCTGCTCAGCATACTAAGGCCTGTACCGGCCTGCGTTAATATACCACCGCAAGCCACCACCGAATTATCCATGTAGGTATATGGCGCAGCCGGCGCATTGGCCATACTAACCACGTACCGGTGCCAGCCAAGCCAGACAAGTGTAACCACCCCTATGGGTGCAAAATAGAGGAACACTTTTTTAACCGGCACCTGCTGCAACCAAACTACCAGCAAAAAAAGAACCGGCAGAAAAAGAATACCTCCTTCTTTGGAAAGCAAACACAGAAAATATGTAGCCGATGCACCTGCGGCTGTTTGCCAGTTAAGCTCCTTGCTGCGCAACAATATGTTTGCTGTTACCACAAAAAACAGGAAACAAAGTATTTCATCGCGGCTTTTTATNNTGCCACCACCTCGGTATGCACCGGGTGCGCTATAAACAACAGCGTTACAAAAAACGGTAGAAAATAGCTTTGATTATAAAATACCTTCTTCAACAATTTGTAAAGCAAAAACCCTGATAAGCTATACAAAAGCAATTGCACCAGGTGATGTATAAAAGGATTATCGGGGCTTAACTGCCACTCTGCAGCAAACATTATTAACGATAGGGGACGATACAGCCCGCTGGTTTGCTCCCAATACCCCTGCCAGTAAAAAGTAGTAAGTATCTCGCCGATACCCGCTATGCCTTGCTTAACAAATTTATTTTGAAAAATCACAGCCCGGTCATCTAAAACAAAACCATGCTCCAAAGTATTTGCATACAAAACCAATGGCAATAACAATAAAATGTACGGGGCCAATTGCTCCATCCAATTAAGCTTTGGTATACTTGTTTCCTTTTTCGCCAAAGTTTAGTTTTTGCGCTAAAGAAAGGAAAAAGTAACGACGCTTTTATGCTTGTCAAATATGCAGGACCTTTTGCAGACTTGGTGGGCATCGAATTTATCCCTACCGCAGGGCCTTTTCAATTTCCGCGCGGTGGTATGGATATTCCACGGCATGTGCGCGCGTACTTTCAGCAGTGTGCGCGCCATCGATTTAGCACCATGCTTTACACTAAAGTATTATCCCCGGATATACTATATTTCAAAGAACCATTTTGGTTGCCACACAGCAAACCAACCGCCCAATATAGTTAGGAAGCATATCTAGGTTTATGTAAAAAATCCGCTGGTTTAATCTACCGATACAACTGCTATGGTTATCAATAGGGTTATAGAAAAATCAAAAAAATGTGAATGTGGGTTTGTTGCACATTAAGCATAGAAATCGAATAGCGGGTTGTCTTTTGCCAAAATAATTTATGAAGGTGATAGAATTTCCAACGTATTAAACCACTTGGACAGTTTGACGCATGACAGCCCATATTCCGCATTCATTTATTTATATTTACCCGATGGAAGCTGTCAGGTGGCACCTCTTGCTGGGAAAAAAAGAGGATTTATGTATGGACTATTAAGCAAACTGAATAGTGCGCGTTTCACAATCTTACCCCTGAAATGAGAAGGATTTACTGTATTTGTTTATGTTTTTTAGTATCGGGTTGTACCAGGACTTACCGCCATACTACCAAACTGTGTGGCGACAGTTTATATGTAGAAGTTTTTGACAGGTATCCGGATTGCCGGGATTATTATTTAACCGATTCCACAAGCTTTCGAACATTCCTTTTTGCCATTGACCTGGAACACGAACGGTATTCATACAATTGTAAAAAGGATAGCATTGATTTACTGAAAATTGAGAATAGTAGTAAAAATTGCCGCGAATACCTGGATAAGGAAGGGGGAACAGGATTTACCTGTGACAATGATACCGTTCTCCGGAAAACACTTATTATCAGCCAGTTGAAAAACCAGCATAATATTTAGCAGCGTTGGGAATTCTTTGCGCTCCCAAGTTTTAATTTGAATACTCTTGCTGACAAACACACCTGAATGACTATTAGGGATGATTTTTTCATTGCTTTCAAACAAACGATTAGCCCGGCCGGGTTGCCACGGCAATTTACGTTAACGGTGAATAATGAACCTCATCCGCTTTGCATAGCAGCCGCGGGGGAATTACAGGCATATCTGGAGGATCAGAAAGAGTGGCGGCATAATTTCGGTTTAGGTAATGAAGAGGGCCAGATCATCGGCAAAATGTTTGGTGTTTTGGTGGTGCAGGATCAGCAGGGGGATGTGGGTTATTTAGCGGCATTTTCGGGAAAGCTGGCGGATACCAACACGCACGCTAAATTTGTGCCCCCGGTGTTTGACCTATTGACCGAAAACAGTTTCCTGAACAAAGGCATGCAGCAATTGAATGAAATGAACCGGGAAATTAAACAACTTCAACTGGCAGCTGTTACACCGGATAAAGAAGTACTCAATAACCTGACTGCCAAACGGAAGCAACATTCAATTGACCTGCAACATGAAATATTTGAGCACTACCATTTTACAAACCAGGTCGGGGAAGAAAGAAGTTTAATTGACCTATTTAAAACGAAAGGCCATAAAAATCCTCCCGCCGGTGCCGGCGAATGTGCCGGCCCTAAATTATTACAGTATGCTTTTCAGCATCAGCTGAAACCATTGGCATTGACTGAGTTTTGGTGGGGCCAGTCTCCTAAATCCGCCACCTGGAAACACAAGCAGTTTTACGCCTGCTGCAAAGAAAAATGCGAACCTATATTAGCGCACATGCTTGAAGGGATGTAGGGGTTTGGACCCTACTCTTCGCTAAAAAACTCTTCCTTACTCCTAACATCTCGATCCACCATACTACTTTAATGACGGTGTACTTTACTTGATTCGAATCAAAAGCACCCTCCGAGCCTTTTTTCTTTTCTTTTCATTGCAACGTTTCTATATTCATACCATCTGCTTAATATGCTGGGTTTTACCAATACAGAGTATCGCGAGAAAATTGCCACTGCCAAACGTGCTTTAGAAACTGCATCTGATGCAGACAAGACATCTATTTACGAAACCCTGTTTAACCTGAACGCCCGCATGGGCTTTTTGTTAGAGGCTGAAAAAATAACCTTGGAACACGTATCGCTGTTGCGTAAAAGTATGCCCAAAGGCCAGCTTATAGTGGAAGAACTGCGCTTAGTTCGACTAATGGTTGATAACGGGAAAACGCAACAAGCATTGGAACATCTTGATTACTGCCACAAGTTCTGCAAGTTCGCCGAAGCGGATAATAAGGAGCGCTATCTATCGGCATTAATGGGTATATACCGGGTACTTTCCTCCAGGGACGAAAAGTTTAAGGCTGACCACAGGAAATATTTCGAGCGTTACCGCAAATATGTAAAACCCGAAACCACGGTTGATAAGTTGGATACCTATATGGAACTGGCCGGCGCATATATGGATTTGGGCGAACGCGATAAAGGCATTGAATGCCGCAAAAAAATGGAAGCCTTATTGGCAGCGGATCAAACGTTGAATGATGCATACCGGGATAGATATAAAAACTATCTATACCAACTTTCGCTAACAGAACTACGCAATAACCCCGATCCGCAATTGTTTATTAAGCACGCCAATGAAGTGCTGGAAAAAAACCGTAAGGAAAAATTTTTACATACGGCGGGCATGTTCTTTTGGCTGCGCAATTTGGCCAGTGCATATGCCCGCTCGAACAACATCGAAGGTCTGCGTAAAACTTTTAACGAATACGTACATGCCGTCAACGAATATGTAGAAGAGAACGTTGACAATAAAATTTACGAGCAGAAATACCAGAGCGATTATTTTTTACAAACGCAAAAACTAAAAGATGCTGAAGCGCTGAACCTGGTAAAGGATTCGGTGTTTAGCAATTTTAACCACGAACTGCGTACACCGTTGAATATTATACTAAGCAATTGCGAATTGATTGAACGCGATGCCAAGTTAAATGCAAGCGCTACAAAACGCTTAGGCGCTATACAAAACCAAAGCTACAACCTGCTTAATATCATCGACCAGTTTATTGAAATAAACAAAACCAACCTGCAATTTAACCAGGTTAATAATGAGACCGGAGATTTGGTGCAGTTTCTGCAATTAATGCAGAGCGATTTTAGTACGCCAAGCGAGCAGAAGAATATTAAACTGGCATTCGACACAAAAGCTATTAAGCAGTTGGTGTGCGAGTTGGATTTTGCCAAGTTGGAGCGTATACTTTACAACCTGATTACAAATGCTATAAAATTTACTGCGCCCTTTGGCAAGGTTACGGTTAAGTTAGAAACTGACAAAAAGAAGAACACCATATTACTATCAGTAGCTGATACGGGCATTGGCATTTCGGCAGAAGAGCAGCAAACTGTCTTTCAGCAATTTTACTCTGCCAAAAAGGACAATGAAAATATTAAAAGTGGTACAGGCTTTGGCATTGGCCTATACCTGGTAAAACAGCTAACCGATTTGTTAGGGGGCAGCATTGAAGTGATAAGCAAACTTGGCAAAGGCAGTACATTTACTGTTGTATTACCATTGGTAATATACAAGGGTATGCAGAAGGAGTTTGCAGTTAGCAAGCGGTTAAAT
>DLGO01000004.1:47498-77912 GCA_002482725.1 Bacteroidetes bacterium UBA7692
ACACATTAAAACAATTGCACCTGCTGAAAAGCCTGAGGTAAAAACTAAACCCACAACTGCAAAAATCAGCAAGCCTTTGCTGCTGATAGTCGAGGACAATAGCGATTTACTGGAAATTATCAGCGCATCATTACAAGCCAACTTTACTATTAAAACTGCTACTGATGGAGAAGAAGCCAAGGCATTGCTGGAAAACATTTCGCCCGATGCGGTGATTACCGATTTAATGATGCCGCGCATGAACGGCATACAGCTTACCACGCATATCAAGCATCATCCAGCGCTTAATCACATACCGGTTGTAATGCTAACAGCCAAAGGATCGCTGCCCAACCGTATAAAAGGTTGGCAGGCGGGTATCGATGTTTTTCTGCGCAAGCCGTTTGCCATTGCGGAATTGGAATATTGTCTGCAAAACGTAATGCAAACACGTAATAACGCCCAAGCGCGTATTGAACTATTGCTAACCACTCCCACCGGCAAACAAACTAAACCCGAAAGCGTTGCCGAAAAATTTGTGAGCGATTTTAAAAGTTATGTACTAACCAACATAAGCACCGATATTAAAAATGCTGCTATTGCCAAACGCCTGAAAATCGACGAGAGCAGTATGTATCGCAAAATAAAATCGCTTACCGGCTATGCACCCGTGCAGTTAGTTACCAAGCTGAAGATACTGCGTGCCAAGGAGTTTATAGAAGCCGGCCAATTTACTACCGTAAAAGAAATAGCATATAACTGTGGCTTTAACGATCCTAAATATTTCAGTCAGGTATATAAAGCTGAAATGGGGTATTTACCGCGGGTGTTGAAGTAAGTACTGATCCATAATTCACAGCTTGGCAACTGCTTGTTGCTTATAAATAGTAAAATAAAAATAATGCAGGTTAAACCTGTTCCATCTGTCGCAGACACTATCATTGCATCATATGGGATAAAATGGCTGCACGAAATTTCATCCATTATGACGAAAATTTCAACCAATACCATATACAGGCGCTGTAAATTTGGGGTATGATGAACGTGATGCAATATGTAAACAGAATGCGGTTAACGTTTCTGATAGTAGGCTTGTTAGTGGTTAAGCTTGGCAATGCTACAGTTGCTATTGATACTTGTATAAGCACCACCAGCACTTGCCAGGCAAATGGTATAATTGAAGTTACAGCAAGCGGCACCAATGCGCCGTTTATCTACAGCATTACTGGCGGACCTGTTACCCGCCCCAGCCAAAGTAGCAATAAGTGTATGGCTCTGCCCGCAGGTAGTTACACTGTGCAGGTGCAAAACCAAATTGGCGAAAGTATTACCACAAGCGTGGTTGTGGATGGCAGCTATCAGCTAATGAGCGCGCAGCCTTTTGGTGTAATATCCTGTAGCTCCGCTAACAACGGTTACATTATCGGCAATTTAATTTCGGGTGGCAATCCGCCTTATACTTGGCAACTGGTTAACCCATCACCGGTGCTTACTGCGCCGCAGCCCAGTGATACGTTTTACAACCTGCCGGATGGCACCTACACCATACGCTTAACTGATGATTGCGGAAATTTTCAAACTACGGGTGCAGTGCTATCATCGGTGCCCAGCTCACTCAGCTTAATGGATTATACCAGCTACCTGCGTTGCGGCGATTCGGGTGTGGTGATGATACGTTTTAATTATACCAATTTGCAATTCCCTATGCGCCTGGTGGTGTATGATGACCAAGGCGATAGCGTTGTTACCAACATCGATGATTTTCAGGGTTATGTTGGCCAGAATCATAGCTGGGACGTAGTTACCCAATATCAAAACATACAAGTTTCTGTGCCATTGCGCCACTCGGTATTTGGCGGTTCGCAATGGAGTGCCACCATTACCAACCCTTGCGGCGTTAGGTTGGATGCAAGTGGTTTTACGGCAAGCACTATTTACCCCATACCCGTAGGTGTTATACCCAACAGTTGCCCTACTAAATTGGGTTACGCGTACGATGTACGCAATAGCCAAGGCATGTATACCATGCTTTCGCCCGATACTTTTAAGAAGTGGTATTTGTTTGATGTAACACTAAATGCCATTACAGATAGCATTTGGTCTTCTAACCCAAGCGCAATTGCTACCACGGGTATAGTGGGCCATACATACAAGTTTATCCTGATTAATACCTGTAATGTCACCGTTACATCCCTGGAGTGGGTATGGGCCGACCCTGCGCCACCCGTAGTTTTTCCCTTTCCGGTTGGGCGAGAGTGTTTGGATAGCACGGTTAATGTTGAAATGCAATCTATAGGTTTTAATACTGCTCATGGGCTTACCTGGGTTTTACGATCAGGGCCCACAACTGCACATAGTACTAAGCCGGGCTTTGAGTTTTTTACTACCCTGCATTATCCCGATACTACCATTAACAAATACGGGGAGCTGATGGAATATAAAAACCTGCCACCGGGCACCTATGCTTTTAGTGTGTGGGACAGCTGTGGGCAACGCATTGATAGCACCTTCACTATTTTGCCCAGCGATGTTGAAGCTAAGTTTTACAACTTTACCAGCAGCGTAAGCGGGCAATGCGGTGTGTATAATGCCATTAACCTGTTTATTACCAGGGGCGATAAGTATGCATACCCTTTTCCGTTGCCGCATTTTACTTATACCATTACCAATATTTCAACCCAGCAGATAATTGAAACCGATAACATTGCCGATTCAATACGCAAGGTTATTTACAACATACCCAATGGAACCTACACTATTAAAATAGATTTCTTTGAGTTTTTATCTAACCAGGGTGTGTATTTAAACAACAACCAATTTTGCCAGATTGTCTACGATACTATCTTGGTAAAGGGCTCGCCTTTTCCGCACATTGATGATTTCATCAACAGCTTTTGCAAGGCAGAAGTTACTACACAGCTTGTAATAGATAGCTTTGGTGGTGTGCCGCCTTACACGTATGAGATTATCAATGGGCCTATGTTGTTTCCGCCGCAAACAAGCAACTTTTTTACCTTGCCTTTCATTGGCACTTATACATTCCGCATGGTGGATGCCTGTGGCAATAGTTATGTATCCGCCACTGATATTGACACGCTGCAATTTCCGCCAATTGAAATTTCCAACACGCCATGCCCCGGTGCTAATGTGTTGTTAATGCCGGTGGTTAGCCCGTTTTATAAATACCGGTGGCGCAAACCCAATGGCACCTTGGTAGCTGGCGATACACTTGCTATAAACAGTATGGCCGCTGCCGATACGGGTATTTATACTGTTACGCGCTATGCCGATATAAATGGCTGTCGGGATACCCTGGTAACTACTATTCATTTGGAAATGCTGGCGCGCACTGCGCAAAGTTTATCCCTGTGCGCTGGCGATACTATTAAAGTTGGCAACCACAACTACACGGCTACGGGTGTTTATACGGATACTCTTGCCGCTGCACAAGGCTGCGATAGCATTGTTACTACACGCATAACCGTTATACCTGCAAAATTTGGCAGCCAAACTTTAACGCCATGTGTTGGGCAGGTGGTAGGTACCGGCAGCCATGCACACAGTGTGGTAGATACCCTTACGCATGTTTATACCGATACCTTTACCAGCAGCAGTGGCTGCGATAGCATTGTTACGCTTACCATTACAGGTAAGCACGCCGCAAGCAGTATTGATAGTATAAGCATTTGCCAGGGCGATACATTAAGGCTGCGCCGCGAATTACATTTTAGTGGCAATATTAGTATAGATACAGTAGTTATTACTACCAGCCAATATGTGCTTACAGGCATATTTCCACTGGGTAATGGCTGCGATAGCAACTCGGTAGTGCTGGTAAATGTGCGGCCCGCATATTTCGCCGTTCTACAAGATACCGTTTGCCAGGGACAGAGTGTGTACGTTGGGCCTTACATGCATAACGTAACAGGTAGCTCGTTAGATACACTTACAAGCAGCGCCGGTTGCGATAGCATTATACTATTACTGCTTGTAGTAACGCCACCGGATACCACACAACTTAATATGAGTATTTGTTCCGGGCAAATGGTAAACGGGCATAGTAGCATGGGCGTGTTTGTAGACACCTTTACCAGTAGCAAAGGCTGCGATAGTGTAGTTGTATTAACCCTCGCCATAACCAATAGCAAGCGCGACAGTATAACCCGGCAAATTTGTGCGGGCGATAGCTTTGCCTTTGGCGGACACACGTACAGCCAAACCGGTATTTACCGCGATACTATTGCCACAGGCTTTTGCGATAGTATTGTAACACTCAATCTAACGGCAAGCAATTATCTGCGCGATTCTATCAGCCGCACTATTTGCTATGGCGGAAGTATCACTTTCAGCGGAAACGTTTATACGCAACCGGGCATTTATCGCGATACGCTGAACACCACTACCTGCGATAGCATTATCACACTCAACCTGCACGTTGATTACCTGCGCGATTCAATTACACGCAGTATTTGCATCGGCAGTAGCTATAGCGTAGGAGCGCACACTTACACGCAAACCGGTGTATATACAGATACATTAAGCACAACGCAATGCGATAGCATAGTGGTGCTTAACTTGACTGTATCAAATTACCTGCGCGATTCGACTACTCAATCAATCTGTAATGGGGGAAGCATAACTTTTGGTGGAAAAATTTATACGCAAGCAGGCATTTACCGCGATACACTAAGCACTGGTAGTTGCGATAGCATTGCTACGCTTAAAATTATGGTTACTCCCATCCCACATGATACTATTACCCGCAACATCTGCAATGGACAAAGTGTTACAATAGGCGGAAATATTCACAGCCAAACAGGTATTTATATCGACACCCTGCCTACCGCCAATTGCGATAGTATTGTTACGCTAATATTGAATGTTGGCATTTATGCTAGCAGCGATACAACCATTTTTATTTGCCCAGGCAGTAGTATTACTATTGGTCAAAATACGTATAGCCAACAAGGAACTTATGCAGATACCATCGCATCAACGCCTTGCGATAGCATTAGCATCATCAACATCGCCCTATACCAGCCACCGGTACTTTTTGCAAGCGCCGATGATACAGCCATTATAGAAGGTAATGCTGTGCATTTGCATGTTACAAGCAGTCAAACGCTTGATTATGTATGGACAAGTACCGTACCGATTAATGACGCACATAGCTTAAATCCAACATTGGTAATTAATGAGCCAACCTGGTTTGTAGTTACTGGCACCGATAGCACTACCCAATGCAGCGCTGTTGATTCGGTATTTATAAATCTGGCTAAGGTCTTGTGCAGTAGCCACAACTTATTTATACCAAATGTATTTTCACCTAATAACGATGGCAATAACGATGATTATAGCATTTATTATACCTGTCCGTTTAAAAGATTTAACATCAAAATATTCAATCGTTGGGGCGAAAAAGTATTCGACAGCAACGACCCCGATTTTAAATGGAACGGCTACTATAAGGGCGATATACAAAGCCCTGCCGTATTTGTATATGTATTAGATGCCAATTACGAAAACGGTCAGCATGCGTTTCAAAAGGGCAGTGTTACTTTAATACGATAAGTTTAGCTTTGGCTGGAAACGCCGAATCAAAAATCAATGAAGACCGAGGCGGATTGACCGTTAATGCTGACGCGATACTGTAACCTGTAGCTGATGTAAAATCATTATTGTTACAGGTTAGCTATAATTTCAAAGTATTCTATAAAACTAATTCCTCCAACTATCGAACCACAAAACTAAACATGGCATTATACAGAATGGTAGATATAGCAAGGGATTTGGAACTTTCTAAAATAGAGAGTCCTTCGAAAAATTCGAAGGACTCTCATATGATGGACTTTACGTTCAACTTATCAGCTAAACAAAATTGCTTCATATAACTGTCTTAATCATGATTGCTTTAGTAAGCTCAGGGGCATTCCCTTTAAGCCTGCTATTGCCAGGTGCAAGCTTTCTAGTGGGTGACTTGTACAATGTTTAATTCCATTAAATGTTTTACCAGATTTTCCTGACGCTTTAAATTCATTTTCCTTTTGATTCGATACCGCAGTTGCTCATAACCGCGCTCGCCTAAGCCGTATAATTTAGAAAGCTCCTTATTTGTCAATCCTGTTTTGATCAATGCACATCCGCGTACTTCGTTCGGTGTTAAGGTAGGATAAGTGGTTGCAAGCAATTGAAAAAATCCGGTGTTACCATCATCAATTTTTTGCTGTATCACGGCCTTATCCTGCTCAGTAACTTTTACCATGCTTATTTTATCCGATACAGCTTTTATAAAGTCCGTTTTTTCTATTTTCTGTTTTTTCAGCGAGTCAATATATAGTTTCAGTTCATCCAGCAAGGTTATCTTCTCCTGTAAATTGATAGCGTTTAACTGCATCTCTTTATTCATGCCTTCTATCTGCTGCTGCATCAGCATTTCATTCGATTGCTTTTGTTGCAGCTGATGCTTGGTTTCAATAGCTTCTATCTTTTGCAGGTTGCTTTGCTTTGCCCGGGCTGCAATCATATCGCTTGTTTTTTTCAAGTGCTCGTAGGCATTCAGCACCTTTTTTACGTCACCGCTTTCTTTGCCCCATGTATAATATATTTGATGCGCCAGGCCATGGCAATCAATTATGCCCTTTGTGTGCTGCCTGGCGGTGTACATTTCCAGAGCTTCATCTATATGCTGTGCTGCGTCTTTGTAATTTCCCCGCTGATATTCAAGCTCGGCCAGGTTGCTTAGCAGGGGCAGGTAATTTCCATCTTGTTTTTTAGTGCGTGCACTTACATGGCTAAGTAACGCATCCTGTTTATCTATATACTGCCGGCGCAATGTATCGTGCCGGGCCAATGGGCGTGCATACTGCGCGTATTGACGTGCCGCGGCTATACGCGATTGTATTTCGTAGTATTCGTGCGAAGGTTTATTGTGCATCATGGCTATTATCTTCTCAAACCACTCGGCAGCATTTAAGTATTCTGCTTTATACTCGTAGTGGAAGGCCACATAACTATAAACATTGAACTTGTTATAAACAGGTATGTTTTGCTTGTCGGCTATTTCAACAGATTGCTGTAAGTAAGGCCATGCCTTTTCAAAGTCGGAATTGCTGTGGTAGCACTCTGCTATGTTGGTGCAGAAGATTGTGTATATGCTATAGTACCAGGTATTTTTATCGGCTACCACCTTTAGTTTTTCCAAAGCCTGCAGGCTTACTTGTATCATATCATCATACCTATGATGGCGGCCATGCAGAAAGGCCAACCTTGTCATATAAACAATCTCACTGCGTAATGATATTTTATCGAAAAATTTATCGCGTATGTAATGCAACAGCGCTTCGCCTTCGGCAAGCTTGCCATTCATAAAAAAATGCCGGGCTTTAGATAGCAGCAGTTGCGCAGCTTCGTCATAGTGCCCTTCGCCTTCAAAGTACGTCAGCAGTTTGCTGTCGTCTATTTGCTGTTGCCCGTACCTATTGAATACAGAGGCTATGGTGAGCGTAAGCAGGTCTGCCTTAGATGCAACAAATGCATTCTTGATACCACTGTACTTTGCCCTGAAAGCTTCCATTTGCAGCTGGGCAGCCTCGCTGTCTTCCGATAGCAATTCACTTATTTTTTCCAGTGCCGAAAGTGCCTGTTTCATAAATACTAATGTACTTTATCTTTTTGGCTTGTCGTGTATCTGTAGTGTAGTTGTCGTGTTTTTGTCGTGAGGCTGCATTGAAACAAAAAATTAGATTTGAATCCACTTAAATCTTACCAAAATAAAGCCCCACAGCATGAAAGCATACAGTACACGCGTTCTGTTCACTCTCCTTCTCATGTCATTATTTGCGCACAACGTTAGTGCGCAGTGCAATGCAAACGGCATTAACTACGTGGACTTCAGTAATACGTTATGCAATTTGTCGCCCACACCTACCAATATGGTGTTTAATACCTATACAAATGCGTATAACGAAACCTATGTATCGGTATACGATTACACCTTGCCCACAGCCTTGCAAGGCACAGTAGAGCTGATGGTAAAAGGCGGCAATGGAGGAAATAGCTCTATTAACTGTTCGGGAATGATATATGGCAACGGTGGCAAGGGGCTGTTTATGAGAGGAACTATAACCGTAGGCACTGCATCAAATATGGTTCCTCCGGGATCTACAATTCGATATGTAATAGGTGAAGCAGGCGAAAACTCCAATAGCACCAGCAATGGCGATGACTATGTGCGTGGCGGCGGTGGTGGCGGCAGTACTGCAGTGCTGTTTAAAGCCCCCGGCGATACCCAATGGCAAATACTGATGGTAGCGGCCGGCGGCGGTGGAGGCACATGCCAGTGCAGGCCGGGTACAACTACTGTAGAGGGCGTACCTGTACCGTTCTTATTTGTCGACTGGCAGCATGGCACCAGTGGCGAGCTACCTTATACTATCGGGTACCGCGATTCTGTATACCATGGTAAGACCGTAGAAGTTTCCTGTGAAAAATGGGAAGGGTACTTTACTACATGCCCCGTAAAGTCTGTGGTACCTATTTACAATTATAAAGGTTTAACGGGTGAAGGTGGTTATAGCGCTTATTCCAACATTATCGGCGGCGGAGGCGGCGGCGTTAATAGTGCAGGACAACAGGACCCGGCACAGTGCAATAACCACTGCCTGGGCGGGCAAAGTGGCGCACATTGGCTTAGCGATACCGCAAATCATGTAATGTACACCGCATACGGCGACGATTGTATAGGTCCTCGCGCTACCGCAGGTGGCAGAGGTTTTACAGGTGGCGGCGGTGGCCTGAGCCGAAGTAATGTGGCAAGTGCCGGTGGTGGTGGCGGAATAAAGGGCGGCAATGCAGGAGGTGGCTATGGCACCTCCTTAAATCAATCGGAAGGTGGCACCTCTGCCATAAACACCAACTACATTACATTGGCAGAAGCCAAAGCAGATGAAACAGGCTACGTAAATGGTTATGCTTACTTTCACTATCTGCCAAGCCAGGGATCGCTTAACATGCAGGCGCGTATAGATATAGTACCTGTAATACCTGCACCTTTTTGCGATAGCACAGAAGTTACTTTTGTAGCCCGCCCAGTGTACCCCGACGGCAGCCCTACCGATGGATTTACAAAACAACCCAATACACCGGTATATGTATGGACTGTAAACGGTGTAAATGTGGCTAACAAACAAAACTATGCTGATAGCACTATTGTGCTGAAGTATGTGCCAGGCGATGTTATATCGTGCCGGTTTGAGGCAAAAGACGCGCATGCCTGTGGCAGAACAGTAACATCTACAGGCACTGTTACTTTACCTGCACGTCCACAGCCCGAACCGGTATCTACTATAACAATAACCGCAGTGCCGGGTGACACAGTATGCCAAAAGAGAGTATATGACCAATTCGGCGGCTATACATTAGAAGCATGGGGCACTTATAAGGCTACATCAAGTTTTCTGCCAGTACCGTATAGTGCCGGCAATGGCAACTATATGTATATCGACACAGGCCTTACAAACCAGGAGCTGGCTCTGCGCGCCTGCGAAGCAGAGTACGGACCGGGCAACTGCTCATTGGGTTCAACTAAGTTTTATTGTAATGACAAACAGGAAACCAATCTGATTGACAGGTTGTATATGGGCCAACTGTGGGTTGATAACGATAGAATGAGGCTTAAATATTATGGAACCACTCAAAGCGGGATTTGGCCCAGGCCCATAGTTGTTACATCGGAACAATGCGATGGCTTCAGTTACTATTACAGAACCGGCACATCGCAAACTAATCCCGGGCACGGTACCCACCAGTATGTGTTCAATGCAGGCAGCGGCATTTCGCATGTAAACGAAGATTTTTCAAACGACATTATATCAGATTCCGGTACCATTGCCTATGTCACGGCAACCATTGGGTGGAACCTGTATAGTTATGATACCGTTACGTTTAACCAAACCGACACCGTAAAATGGACTAACCGTTATGGTGATTATGTACATGGCAAATTTCCTTTTATACGCACCTGTAATAACGGTGTATGGCAACTAAATGAAGGTAACCTGGGTACTGTTTTGTATACGGGCGAGGTGAATAAAAAGCCTACATACAATTGGTACCGCAATGGATATTTGCAAGGCTATGGCCATGGTTATTACGATGAAAACGGTGTACCGCAATTAGATACTATTCCTTTTACCAGCGATACGCTATTTGTACGTAACATAACCGAGGGCGAGACTGTAACCTGTAAAGTAATGAGCCCGCACTGCAGCACGCCATATAGCAGCAACACCCTAACCATGCATGTGGGCCCCTCAAGTATAGGCGGTGTAATAAGCGGCCCACAACACCCTTGCAAGCATTCGGAAGTAAACTATAAAATCAGCGGTGCGCAAAACGCTGAAAGCTATGTATGGATAATAGATGGACCGGCATATAATATCACAGGTACCGACACCACGCGCAATTTTTGGGTAGGTGAAGACACGGTGCGGATAACCTGTATGCCTATAGGCCCATGCGGCCAGGGAGATACAGCACGCTATACAGTAATACCAGGTAAAATAACAGACGGGCCGTGCACGGCAGCACCACTTATAGTTAACACCAATGGTGTAAGATGCGAGGGTGTACCTAAGCCTGCTACTATAAGTGTGTATGGAGACTTTGAATGCTACGAATGGAGCAATGGTGCAAGCACGCCAACTATAACAGTGTTTGATGACGGACCATACTTTGTATATCTGAATGGCTGCAAATCGGATGTGGTAACAATCAGTTCTACCCCTCCGCAGCACCCAACCGTTTCCATTGCTTTAGATGCAGCGCTGCCGGGGCAGGAAGGCCCATGGTGCCGTAACAGTAACCATACAAAAACCATAACTGCCACTGCCGGCAATTATACAGGCACCCCTAATGTAAACTATCAATGGTACCGCAACGGCATACCATATTCCACCCAGATAAATGGCTTGTACCTGAACCTGAATACACTTACAAGCTATGATACCATACAATGCAAAATAACACTTGATGAGAATTGCGCCATTGGGGTATGGAGCAATAAAATAGTATTACCGGAAATTTCCGGAAATGCTCCTATCAATTTAGGTGTTACCATTAGTGCGCCGGAAGGCTGTTCGGGCGATACAATAACGTTTACCGCAAATACTGTAAACGGTGGCGAAAACCCTACTTATTCATGGCGTGTAAACAGCAGCTTTGCTTCGGATACAGATGCTGTGTTTCAACGTGTGTTTAATACCAACGTTGAATACCCTGTAACCTATACCGTTTATGCTACAGTTTTTGGCAGCCCGCTAACATGCCGCACCGGAGGTAACGTAAAACAGATATCGTTTAATTATACGGTTAACCCAAAAATTTTCCCGGCTGTAAGTATATCAGCAGAAAATACGTCCGTGTGCCCCGGCAGCAGTATAACATACAAAGCACTTGGCGTAAACGGCGGCAATGCACCTACATACCAATGGTATAAAAACGGATTAGCTGCAGGCACTAACGATACAGTGTATGTTGACAATGCTCCTGCTACCGGCGATACCGTGTATTGCAGGTTTTCCAATACTGACGGAAATGCATGTATAGCCCCACCGGTATTAAGCAACTATTTAGTTGAAAAAATTCTGACACCGTTTGCACCTGTACCAATGGCATATCCGGGCAGCGCATGCCTCAATACAACTGTAGGTTTGAACAGTATAATCAACCCTAATGTAAGCGACTTTACGCGCAAAGGTTTTGCCGGTGTATACGCCCCGGGCAAATGGACGATAGCGCGGAATTGCTTAGGGGAAATTTCAACTACACAGGCGCCAACATTAATTGATATAAGTGTATTGCATCCGCCTTACGGGCCAAGCTTTACTACCTGTAATAACGAAATGAGCATAGTAATGCCGGAGAGCGGCATTGTAAGTTTCGACTGGGCATACAGGATTCTGCTCTCGGGTATTGCAGAAGATGTTCCATTGGTATTTTTAGATACTACAGAATACCGTTTCCCTGAAATAGATTACAGCCTTCCGCAATTAACAGGCAAATCGGGTCATTTCAGTATTTCGGTTCAGCAAGGGCAAACATTAACCCTGCGCCAAAAAGGGGTGATATATGAAACAGCGAATCAAAGCCAGTATAAAGGCTCTGCTACTACCTTTTCCAACTTTAAAGTACAGGGAGATGCGACTGTAAAATGGTACGATGCACCGAATGGCGGCAACATGCTTGGCATATCAATACCGGGCAATGTGCTTAATGTAACTCCAGGCACAGCAGGCATAAAACAATACTATGTAGAAGCAAATACTGATGCCGGATGCAGTTTACGCGTACCTGTATCGGTTACAGTAAAGGCACCTACCACAGGTACCGATATAGTAAGTGCTTGTGAAAGCTATACATGGATAAATGGGCAGACTTATACTGCTAACAACAATACCGCTACACATACCCTAACAGGCAGCAATGGCTGCGATAGTGTGGTAACGCTAAACCTAACTATCAAAACACCGGCAACAGGTATGGATGTAATCAGCACTTGTGAAAGTTACACATGGATAGACGGCAACACTTACACTACAAACAACAGCACCGCTACGCATACCTTAACAGGAAGCAATGGCTGCGATAGTGTGGTAACATTGAACCTGACTATCAAGAACCCCACTTCTGGCACGGATGTACAAACTGCTTGTGAAAGTTATACATGGATAAATGGACAGACTTACACTGCAAGCAATAGCACAGCTACACATACCTTAACAGGCAGCAATGGCTGCGATAGTGTGGTAACGCTAAACCTGACTATCAAAACACCAACAACAGGTACTGATGTAATAAGTGCCTGTGAAAGCTACAAATGGATTGATGGAAATACTTACACTGCAAGCAACAGCATCGCTACGCATACCTTAACCGGCAGCAATGGCTGCGATAGTGTGGTAACGCTGAACCTGACTATCAAAACACAGGCAACAAGTACGGATGTAATAAGCACTTGTGAAAGTTACACCTGGATAGACGGCAACACTTACACTGCAAGCAACAGCACCGCTACGCATACCTTAACCGGCAGCAATGGTTGCGACAGCGTTGTAACCCTGAACCTGACCATCAAAACACCGTCAACAGGTATTGATGTAATAAGTGCCTGTGAAAGCTACAAATGGATTGATGGAAATACTTACACTACAAACAACAGCACCTCTACGCATACCTTAACCGGCAGCAATGGTTGCGATAGTATAACTACCCTAAACTTAACAATATGGGATTTGCCGGCACAACCTGTAATAACACAAGCTGGTAACACATTGGTATTTACACCTGCCACACCTAAATATAGTTGGTATTTAAACGGCACTGCTTTAAATCCGCTGCTCAATACCAATCCGCTTAATATTAACCAACCGGGTTTTTACGAAGTAGAAATTACAGATAGCAATGGCTGCACTAATCGTTCTGATTCATTGTATGTCATTTCTATGGGCATTAAAGATTTGGGAACAGCTTATGAGGTAAAACTATTCCCTAATCCAAGTAATGGAATCTTTAATCTCATCTTCAGCGATATGGTTACAAGGGAAGTTATTGTACATGATATGTCAGGTAGATTGATTATGGACGCAGGCAAAGTAACAGGTCAGCATATTTTCAATATGGATGTAGCTACCGGCATATACATACTATCTATTAACCAATCGGGAGTAATTAAAAACATTAGGTTTAGCATATTGGAGTAGGTGTTTCGAACCCTTATAAACAACAAAAGCACTGATATTCAGTGCTTTTGTTGTTTGGTGGAGGTGGCGGGAATCGAACCCGCGTCCGGCTAAGGTAAAAACATACCTTCTACATGTGTAGTTAGCTGCTTAAATTGTCGGGGCGCCGCTGGTTCAGTAACCCACCTACGGTTTCCTTACATTTATTGTTCGGTGACCCTGCAGTAAAATGACCCCTGCAGGGGCGGTACCAAAGTTTGGTTGCAAGCGCACTGTGTATGGTACCTCAAGCGCGGTGCAAATGGTTACTGTAATCTATCGATTAAGCAGCCATGGCGTAAGTATTCTCGCCATTTAAAATTGTTTGCAAATGGATTTACGAGCGAATTTGCATGCTCGACACGCCAGTATGCTAGTACGACTTCCCGTCAATTCCAATCACCCCCATATAAAAGAACAGATTGCACAGCGCTTTGCCGCTATACGGTACAAAAATAAGAATTATGTGTTGCAATAGACGTTAATCTTTCGAATAGTAGCCTGTGCCATCGTACGGGCGCACCGCCTCCGACGTTTGGCAGGCCTCGCTGCAGCAGCCTTTCATCTCCCAGCCGCAGTTTTCGCACATCACGTAGTGGTCGTTGCAGGTAGCATTGGCACAGTTTACCATGCGCGTAGAAGGCGTATTGCATATACGGCAGCTGGTTATCACTTTAGGGTTCACAGTGTTTACTTCTACCGACACACGGTTATCGAACACATAGCAGTTACCATCAAAGTCCTTACCCTGCATTTCCTTTCCGTATTTTATAATGCCGCCGTGCAGCTGGTACACATCCTCAAAGCCATGCGCCAGTAGCAGCGCACTTGCCTTTTCGCATTTAATGCCACCGGTGCAGTAGGTCAGTATTTTTTTGTCTTTGGTTATGCCCAGTTCGCGCACCTTGTCCGGAAACTCGCGGAAGTTGTCTATATCCACCGCATAGGCATTTTTGAACCTGCCCAGGCCCGATTCGTAGTTGCTGCGCACATCCAGTATCACCACATCGTCGCGGTCTTTCATTTCGGCAAACTCCACAGGCTCCAGGTGCTTACCTGTTTTTACCGTAGGGTCTATCTGGTGCTTGCTCAGGGTGCCGGAGTTTACAATCTCTGCCTTGTGGCGCACATGCAGCGTGCTAAAGGACAGCTCATCCACCTCGTCTACCTTAAACTCTATACCCAGGAACAAAGGATCGTTGCCCACTTTGTCCATGTATTTTTTACACTGCACCATGGTGCCGCTCACTGTTCCGTTTAATCCCTCTTCGGCAATTATAATCCTGCCGACAAGCCCCAGACGCTCGCAAAAAGCCTGATGCTGCTGCGCAAACTCCGCAGGATTGCTGATGTGGGTGTATTTGTAGTATAAAAGTGTTTGATACGGACGCATAAAAAAACTTATTCCTGATTTATTCCAATTTTTGAATCATAAGCCGTTTTGAGTCAAATTAATGGGATGAATCACAACAGCTTCTTAGCTTTGCAAAAATACAAAACCTATTGGGTACACGCACATGGTTCTTATTATTGGTAACAATTTTTTCGGTATACCTGCTGGGCCTGCCCCTGGATGTGCTGGAGGTAGATTGCGCCCAATTAGCCGAAATAAGCCGCGAAACCATGCGGAATATGGACTTTTTGTATGTTAAAGACCTGGGATACGATTACCTGGACAAGCCGCCGCTGCTTTTTTGGTTATCCGCTGTAAGCATGAAATTTTTTGGTGTGCATGCCTGGGCCTATAAGCTGCCATCGCTGTTGTTTGCCATGCTGGCTGTTTATTCCATGTACCGCTTTGCAAAACTGTTCTACAGCGAACAAATTGCCCGATATACATCGCTGGTACTGGCCTCCATACAGACCCTTTTCATTATTACCAACGATGTGCGGGCCGACACCAACCTGATGGGTGCGGTGGCCTTTACGGCATGGCAGCTGGCAGCC
Source organism: Bacteroidetes bacterium UBA7692 (assembly GCA_002482725.1). Classification (GTDB taxonomy): domain Bacteria; phylum Bacteroidota; class Bacteroidia; order Chitinophagales; family LD1; genus UBA7692. The sequence continues at coordinate 63,200 of DLGO01000004.1, forward strand.
TTGTACCGCACAGGCAAGCTGAAATACCTGATAGGTGCAGCAATAGGGATAGGACTGGCGATGCTGGCAAAAGGCCCCATAGGCGCATTGATTCCCGTATTTACTTTTGCCCCGGTTATACTCCTGCGCCGCGAGTGGAAGTTCGTTTTCCAATGGAACCGCTTGCTGATTATACCCATTGTATTGCTGCTATTGGCACCCATGTGCATTGGCCTGTACAAACAGTTTGGCATGCGCGGCATTACCTGGTATTTCTATACCCAAAGCTTTGGCCGCGTTACGGGCGACAGCAGCTGGAGCAACAATCCCGATCCGCTGTTCTTTTTGCATACTACGCTTTGGTGCTTCCTGCCTTCTACCCTATTCCTGATTACCGGCTTATGGTTGAAGGGAAAAGCACTTTGGCAAAAAGTTCCGGGCCAGGAGCTGTTCTCGTTCTTTGGCTTTGTGGTAACGCTGCTCGCCATATCCCGCTCGCGCTATCAGATACCCCACTACTTCTACCCTGCCTATCCTTTTGGGGCGGTATTGGCGGCTGTGGGGCTCAATTATATTATTGAGCAAAAAGTAAAATGGCTGGTTGTTGTGCAAAAGGTAATGATTGCACTGCTGCCCGCTCTTGGACTTGTATTGGTATTTTATGTTTTCCCTCAGGCGGTTTGGCTTAAAACAGCATTTACCCTCGCTGCATTGGCTGTTGTTTACCTTACCACAACCAAAACGCAACTGCTTACCCAATCCGTTATTGCCATTTGCCTGTTGAATGTGATGCTGAACACGGTTTTTATACCCGAACTGCTGCGCTACCAGCCCGGCTCTACCTTGGGGCATTGGATAAAAAAGGAAAAAATACCCTCAGCGCAATTTACGCTTCTTAGCTACTGGCGTAACCGTGCGCTTGCTTTCGAGGCAGATTTTGTACCGGTTGTTTCCTCCAATTACGATGAAGCAGTTACGCGCTTGCACCAACGTCCGCATTATTTGTTCTGCTACGAGCAGGATGCAAGCCCGTTTATAGATAGCTACCACGCAGTTATAGTTGAGCGCTACCAGGAGTTTCCCGTAACCAAGCTGAACGGTACTTTCCTGAACCCGGAAACACGCGTCGGCGCTACCGATAAGCTGGTATTGCTGAAAATTGAATAAGTTGTTGCAGAAAACACCCCTTGCCACTATATTTACAGCATAATGAAAACGAACAACACAATTCACTGCCATCATATACTTTGCGCCAACGCGGAATGATATGCTGTTTTTAAGAATTGAAAAACATATAAGATTATCCCGCCCAGAAAGCGGGATTTTTTATTTAAGCCAACAACAATGACCAAACTAAAGATTGCCATACAAAAAAGTGGCCGCCTGAGCGAAGACTCGCTGAAACTGATAAAAGACTGTGGAATAGCCATAGAAAACGGTAACGACCAGTTGCGCGTTGAGGCAAGGAATTTTCCGCTGGAGGTTTTCTTTTTGCGCAATATGGACATACCGCAGTATGTGCAGGATGGTGTGGCAGACATTGCCATAATCGGTGAAAACATACTGATAGAAAAACCCCATGAGGTAAAGGTTATAAGGCATCTGGGCTTTTCTAAATGCAAGTTATCGCTGGCCATCCCTAAAAACGATGAGTACACAGGATTGCAATATTTTCAGGGAAAAAGACTCGCGACCTCCTACCCTGCTACCCTGCAGAATTTCCTGAACGAAAATAACATTGCTGCCGAATTGCATGAAATATCCGGCAGTGTGGAAATAGCACCTAATATAGGTTTGGCAGATGGTATTTGCGACCTGGTAAGCAGCGGTTCGACCTTATTCAAAAACGGATTGAAGGAAGTGCAGACCATATTGAAAAGTGAAGCCGTGATGATAAGCGGCAGGCAGATTTCTACCGAGGCACAACAAATATTAGAGAAGCTCCTTTTCCGCATCAACGCTGTACTGGAAGCACGTAACAACAAATACATATTGCTGAATGCACCCAACGATAAGCTGGATGAAATAATTTCCTTTTTGCCCGGGGTAAAAAGCCCTACCGTAATGCCACTGGCAAAAGAAGGCTGGATCTCGCTGCATAGTGTTATAAGCGAAAGTGATTTTTGGGATGTGATAGATAAATTACGCAGCGCCGGCGCACAGGGCATATTGATTATTCCTATAGAAAAAATGGTGCTGTAATGATGAATGTATATAACAACCCCACTGCCCGGGAGCTGGAGCAGGTGCTGCAAAGGCCAACGCACAACATATCGGATATGGAGGATACAGTGCGCCAGGTATTTAAGGCTGTAAAGGGCGATGGGGACAAAGCCGTACGCGCCTACACCAAAAAGTTTGACAAGGTAGATACCAACTACCTGCAGGTTACAGAAGCCGAGATAGATGCAGCCGAAGCAAAGCTAAACCCCGAATTGAAGCAGGCTATAAGGCACGCTGCTGCAAACATAGAAAAGTTCCACCGCACACAATTGCTGAACGAGCCTAAGGTAGAGATAGCAGAGGGCATCAGCTGCTGGCGCGAAGCCCGTGGTATAGAAAGCGTGGGCTTATATATTCCGGGTGGCTCGGCACCCTTGTTTTCTACCGTGCTGATGCTGGGTATACCGGCGCGCCTGGCAGGCTGCAAAAATGTGATATTGTGCACCCCACCAAAAGCTACCAAGGCAAAGGGCGAAGGTGAAATACCTGCGGCTATATTGTATGCTGCAAAAATTACCGGCATTACACAGATATACAAAGCCGGCGGCGTGCAGGCCATTGCAGCCATGACATTTGGCACAGAAACCATACCAAAAGCATACAAGCTATTCGGGCCGGGCAACCAGTTTGTAACCATAGCCAAGCAAATGGCTTTGCAGCATGGCACTGCTATAGATATGCCGGCAGGGCCAAGCGAGGTAATGGTTGTGGCCGACAGGTCTGCCAATGCTGCCTATGTGGCCGCAGACCTGCTATCGCAGGCCGAACATGGCGCCGATAGCCAGGTAATACTGATTACCTATAGCGAGGATTTTGCAGAGCAGGTGCAGGATGCGCTTGACTCACAATTGATGGCCCTTAACCGAAAAGAAACTGCACATGCCGCCCTGCAAAACTCCACTATACTGATATTGGACGATATAGAAACAGCAATCGGGATTATTAACCGATACGCGCCCGAGCACCTGATACTTGCAGTAGCAAACGAAGAGCAATACATACCGTATATACTGAATACAGGCAGTGTCTTTATCGGCAACCTGACACCCGAAAGCTGTGGCGACTATGCAAGCGGCACTAACCACACCCTGCCTACAAATGGCCATGCCAAAGCTTACAGCGGCGTTAGCGTAGACTCTTTTGTAAAGAAAATTACCTTCCAGAAGATAGACCGCACAGGGTTACAGAACATAGGGCAAACAGTTATTACCATGGCAAAGGCCGAAGGGCTGGATGCACATGCCAATGCTGTGCACATCAGGTTAAATGATTTGAAAAACACCATTTGATTTTTATGATAGAAGATTTAGTAAGGGACAACATCAGGCAGCTAAAACCCTACTCCTCTGCAAGGGATGAGTTTAAGGGCGAGGCAAGCGTATTCCTGGATGCCAACGAAAGCTGGATATCGCCCATAGATGGTGCTGATGGCTACAACCGCTATCCCGACCCGATGCAAAAGCAGGTAAAGGCAAAAATAAGCGCTATCAAAGGCTTGCCTTCCCAAAACATGTTCCTGGGCAATGGTAGCGACGAGGCGATAGACCTGCTATACCGTATTTTTTGCGAACCCGGAAAGGATAGCGCGGTAATATGCCCGCCTACCTACGGCATGTACGAGGTAAGTGCCAACATCAACGATATTGAGCTGATACGCATACCACTGCAACCCGACTTCAGCCTGGATGTGCAGGGCATACTGGAATCGCAACTGCACCGAGAATCTAAGCTGCTTTTCATCTGCTCGCCCAATAACCCTACGGGCAACTCTTTCCATGCAGAAGATGTAGAACTGCTGATACAGAAGTTCAACGGCATAGTAGTAATAGACGAGGCCTACATCAACTTTTCACGTCAGCCTTCGCTTATCCGCCTGCTTACCGAATACGAGAACATGGTAGTGCTGCAGACCTTCTCCAAAGCATGGGGTCTTGCAGGTTTGCGCCTGGGCATGGCCTTTTCCAACCAGTTTATCATAGACCTGATGAACAAGGTAAAGCCCCCGTACAACGTGAATGCAGCTACCCAGCAAATGGCCCTGGAAGCCTTGGATAAGATTGGCATGGTAAACGAGCTGATACGCGAAACCGTACGCGAACGCAACCGTGTGGCACATACATTAGCTCAACTTCCATTAATCAGCAAGGTGTTTGATTCCGATGCTAACTTTTTGCTGGTAAAAACCGAGGACCCATCCGCCCTCTACAACTACCTGGTAGGCAATGGCATTATAGTACGCGACCGCAGCAAAATAGCCCTTTGCGAAGGTTGTTTGCGCATTACCATAGGCAGCAAAGAAGAAAATGACACTTTAATTACCGCTATTCGTTCGTTTCAGTAATATTTGTAACCGCTAAGCGTCCCCAACTTATATGAATAATAACATCAAGCTATATAACACCCTTACCCGCGAAAAAGAGGCTTTTACACCCATCAACTCACCTTTTGTGGGCATGTACGTGTGCGGCCCTACAGTATATGGCGACCCGCACCTGGGCCATGCCCGCCCGGCAATCACTTTCGACCTGCTGTTCCGTTACCTTACCTACGGTGGCTACAAAGTGCGCTACGTGCGCAACATAACCGATGTGGGCCACCTGGAAAATGATGCAGACGAAGGCGATGACAAGCTGGCTAAAAAGGCCAAAGCCGAGCAACTGGAGCCTATGGAGGTAGCACAGCGCTATACCCATAGCTACCACAAGGCTTTGGAAACCCTTAACTGCCTGCCACCAAGCATAGAACCAAGGGCTACCGGCCACATTCCCGAGCAGATAGAAATGATCGAAAAAATACAGCAAAACGGCTTTGCCTACGAGGCAAACGGCTCTGTATATTTTGATGTGGAGCGCTACAACAAGGAATACCGCTACGGCAAGCTGAGCGGCAGGATAGTAGAGGACCTGGAAGCAGGTGCCGGCAACGACCGCCGCGAGCTGAAAGAACAGCAAGATTGCCCTTTGGAAAAAGGCTGCTCCACAGCACATCATGCGCTGGAACAGCCCTTGGGGAGCAGGTTTCCCGGGTTGGCACATAGAGTGCAGCGCTATGAGCAAAAAATACCTGGGCGACACATTCGATATACACGGTGGTGGCCTCGATCTTTTGTTCCCGCACCACGAGTGCGAAATAGCGCAGAGCAACGGTGCCAATGGCAACGACCCGGTGCGCTACTGGATGCACTGCAACATGATTACCATCAACGGGCAAAAAATGGGCAAGAGCCTGGGCAACGGCATCGCTTTGTCGGAGTTCTTCTCGGGCGACCATGCTTTGCTGGCACAGGCTTACGGCCCAATGACGGTTCGTTTCTTTATGCTGCAGGCCCATTACCGCAGCACGCTTGATTTCAGCAACGAGGCGCTACAGGCTGCAGACAAAGGCTACCAACGCCTGATGAATGCCTATGCCTTGCTAAAAGACATGAAACCTGCAGGTTTCGCTACTGCTCCGGGCACTGAAGCCACAGAAATAAACAAGCTGCTGGATGAGTGCTTCGACTACATGAACGACGACCTGAACACCGCAGAGGTTATCAGCCGATTGTTCGAGCTAACCAAAAAGATCAATAGCTACAAAGAAGGGCACCTGCAAGTAGCAGACCTGGATGAAACTACCTTCAACAGGCTGAAAGAGGTGTTTACCGCTTTCATAAAAGACATACTGGCCATAGAGGAAACAAGCGCCAACAGTGCTAAAGATGCCACAGAAGACCTGATGAAGTTGATATTAGAGTTGCGCTACGATGTGCGGGCTAAAAAAGATTACGCATCTTCCGATAAAATACGCGATGCCCTGCTGGCTATCGGTATACAGGTAAAAGATGGCAAAGAAGGCGCAAGCTGGAGCTACAACTAAATAAAAACAATGCGTGCTGCAGGTATCTTAGGGCTGGTATTATTGTTCTGCGTGCAGCTATGCAGCGCACAGGAAGATACCACGTCCAAAGGTTTCTTTGCAGCTAAAAAGTTCCGCAGCAGCGCCTATGTGCAGGCATCTGTTTCTGCTACCCAATGGAACAAAGGTGCGGGCGCCATTACAGCGCTTAGCCTTAACTGGGTAGTGAACGAAAAGTTTGTGAGCACTGCCTACTTCCACATCCTTTCTTCCAACGAAAAGATTTCGCCTTGCTATGGCGAAACCGGTGTTAACTGCGACCAGGTGCCCTTAACGCACATGTCCGCAGGTGGGGGCTTTGGCTATATCCTTTTCCCTAACAAAAAGTTTTCGCTACAACCAGAACTGATGGGCGGCTGGGCAAATGCCAAATACAGCACCAACGACACCACCACCTTTAAAGCCAACTTCGGCATGATACAGCCCGGTGTAAACGGGATCTGGAATGCCAGCAAATTTATCCGCATTGGTATAGGCGTCAACTACCGCATGGTAGTAGGCCGCGAATTCCGCGGTTTGAATTTTGCTACCATGAGCGGCATAGCCGGCTTATTCTTTATCCGTATCGGTAAGTTCTGATGCTGCATTTAGTTTAAACCCCTCTAATTTTCGTTTTGGCGGTGAGCCATCTGCGCAGTAAATACGCTTTTTCTTTTATACCATGCCTGCGCTATACTGTTGTTATGAGTATAACAACTGGTGCTTCACCAAACGCCGCAGAATACATCTTCCAGCCCTGTGCAGTAATCCAAATATCCTTAGCCTGCATCAAGATTAACTTCTGTTTTTTAGTATTCAGCATGCCTTTAGAACATGACGAAGTGCGAGACGCTGCCTTACAGTACACCTAAATTGATACATTAGCCAAATTTCCTGAAATACCTTTTCTTATACGATATAGATAACTTACCTGCTGTTCATCCGAACCATTACGACCAATATCCATAATCCTTTTTATCGGTATAACTGCAAATCCATCATCCCAGCCACCATACGTTATACTCTTAATCTTAACATGTGATTCACTCAATTCATTGATTATACCAAACCTAAAGTCGTCTTTGACAAAGATCGAAACCATTTCCTGAGATCTCTGTAGTTCTGCTAATAACATTAGAAACTGAGGTGTTGATTTATTTGATGTATACTTTGTCTTAGGTGATACTTTATCTTCTTTAGAAGTCTTATGAAATTTAATCAATTCTTTTATCTCATTAGAGTAAATATCACCATACCTAAGTATTCTGACTGATTTAAGTTTTAGCTTTCGTTTTCTGGTTATCCTTCCATTAAAATTTATTTCATCAACTTCTACCGATTCATCATCTAATTGATAAATCCTTCCAACAATTACAGAATCAATTTTATTCAAATTTGTAATAATCGTTACCAAAGTATTATTGTCAAAGCATCTCTTTAAAATCTCTTTCATCCTAATTTTAATTTATTGAGATAATTCACTTTAAACTCGTGCAAGCCATTTTTTCTAACCTTAATGATCTTATTAATAGGGAATACAACTATCCCATCATCAAAACCCTGATACGTAATACAATTAATTATTAAATCACTTTCGTCCAGGTCAACAATTCTACCCAGGAAAAAGTCGTTACCTATAAAAACACTAACCAATTCTTGCGACCCCTTTAAGCGATTAAGCGAGTTCCTAAATTGTGATAATGTCCTATTATGTATATAGACACTTTTAGCAATAACCTTTTGCGTTTTATTTAGCTCATAAAGTTTAGTTAAATCATTAGTATATACTTCATCATATTCAATTATTACTATTGACTTAATACTAATACTTATAGTCTTAATAACTCTACCGTAAGGGTCTAATGACTCAAATAGTAAATGACTATCATTGATAGACCTGACAATGCCTATGAATAAATTATCCGGACTTTTTCTTTCAGTACGAATACTGATCAAAAGTTTTTCTCTTAAGCAAGCATTTAAAATACTATCAATCATATTTTCAAAATTTCAACCAATTGGTTTTACATTGAGCTTCCCGAAAAATTGAGCCGGTTGAACGTAGATTAATAACTAAACCTATTTAATTCTCCGCAACAGGTTTCTCCTCCATCTTTTTCATTACTGTATCGCACACGCGGGCGCGGTTTTCCAGCCAGTCTTTGGTAAGCACGGGAATAATGTTCCAGCCGAAACTGCGCATTATCTGCGGCCGCAAAACATATTGTTCCAGCACATCCCCGTTCCTGTAATGTAAGTCTGTATCTACCAGTATACCCGCACAAAAAGCATGCTCGCCTTTGCGGCGCACAGCTACATCGCAGCGGAAGTGCGATTGCCCTGTATTGTACACCACCTCGTAACCCTGCTGTTGCAGGTAGGCGCCCAGCTGTTTTGCCACCACATTTACGCCGCTTGCATGCGCATCGCCCTGCACCTTGCTCAGGCTGTTCAATACCAGCGCGGCCTGCTCCATATCCCCCTTGCTCACCAGTTCGGCATATTGCAGGTAGCGGCGCAGGTAATTGGCGCCTTCGTTGTATTCATTTTTTATATCCTGGTACTTAACAGAGCTTACCACAGCCACATGGTGTTTGGCGCGGGAGAATATTACGTTCAGTCTTTTTTCGCCGCCCTTGCGGTTAATAGGGCCAAAATTCATGAGCATTTTGCCGTGCCTGTCGAACCCATAGCAGATACTAAGAATAATAACGTCCCTTTCATCGCCCTGCACATTCTCCAGGTTCTTTACAAACAGGCCTGCAAACTGTCCGGCCTCTGTTCTTTGCCGCGCTGCTTCCAGCAATGCTACAAAGGCAGTATCCCTTTGTGCCAAAGCATCCAGCGCGTTTTCTATTTCGCCCTGTTGCTCCATCGAGAAAGCCACAATACCAATGCTCTTGTCCGCATGCTTTTCCAGAATATCTTTTACCAGCAACGCTATATATGCGGCTTCGTCTTTGTTGGTGCGTTTTTCATATACCCCGTCTTTCAGGTAATTATAGCTAACCGGCCTGTCTGCCTTAAATGTTACTTTACCGGCCACAATTTCTTCGCGCTGTAGCTCCACTTCCTGCCTGCCAAAATCATGGTTTACCACATCGGGCACCGTAAGCAAACCCCTGTTATAAAATGCCGCATTGGAGTAACTGATAAGCGACTCATGGCGGCTGCGGTAGTGCCAGCCTAGCATGGTGCTGTTCAACTTGCGCGCTGCCTGGGTAAGCAGGCTATCTGCATCTATACTGAAAAACTCCTTATCTCCCCATTGGTTCTCAACCGTTATATCATCCTCATCGTTGGTTCCTATAGAAAAGAAACTGGTAGGCGGCATTTGCATTTCATCCCCCACTATTATTGCCTTTGGCGCACGGAACAGCGATGGCACACCTTCTTCCAGCGTTATCTGACTGGCCTCGTCAAATATCACCACATCAAAAAAGTCGTTCACCAGCGGCAGTGTATCGCTCACGCTCAAAGGGCTCATAAGCCATACAGGTTTCAAATCCCTTATTACGGAACCACTTTCGGCCGATGCCAGTTCGCGTATAGACTTGTAGCGCATCTGCTTCCCGAATTCATGCTCCAGTATTTTTCGCCCTTCGGTGTATTGCTTCTTAAATGTCCGCTCTTCTGTATTCAGCAACGTTACCGATTTTGCCGAAAGGTTTATATGTTCCGTAAACCTGTTTTGCGTCACAGCCCTTATATACAGCGCATCCGCAGCCAGCAGTTGTGCGTACAACTTTTCTATGCGCGCGGTGCGTATTTCTATTTCCTGCGCGCTTACCTCGGCTATGTGCTGGTTAAAGCTGTAAAATCCCCGCAGCGTTTTATCTGCTATCAATGCCTCCAGGCTGGCTATATCCAACCTGTATTCGCGCAATACCTTTTGCAGGTTATCGGGCATAGTAAACAGGCCGCGCATATCCGGCAGCAGCTCCTGCAATTGCTTTAGCGATTCGTTGATGGCAAGCAGCTCTTCCCGTATCTCACTTATGTTCTTTTTGCTTGCATCGTGCAGCAAGGCGCGCACGCTTATGTCCAGCGATGTAAAGCTGAACTGCGCTTCGCCCAATTGTTTTACACTGGTATAGCCCAGCTGTGTATCATCCAGAAAATGCCTGTGCTCCGGTGTTACGGTACTTTTGCGCCAGGTATCTATATGGTCGTACAGCTGCTTGGGATCTTCATGGTTAAACAATTCCGCTGTACTGTTTTTAATTTCCGCCAGCTCATCCTGCACGGCATATTCATCCAATAGCTCCTGTGCCACCGAGGAAAATGAAGGTACTATCCGGTGCTTCGAAAAATCGTAGCTGGATTGAAAAACCTTTTTCAGCTTCCAGTAAGTAGGGCTGAAAATTTTGAAGAAAGAAGTCTCCAACGTGCTGATCTGCCGCGCTGCTTCTTTCAGCTCCTGTTGTGGCAGCTTGTTGTTCCAGTGCTGCGTTTTCTTCATAGCAGCCTGTAGTTTCTTGTTCAGCTTTTTAAAGTCGCTAACCAGCTTATCCAGTTCCTTGCTGTCCTTGCTGTTCTCTACCAACAAATGATAGTGCTTTTTATCTGCAAGCTTCTTCAAATCAAAAGCCGCATCTATCAATTGTTTCAGCTTATCCAGGCTTGCTGTAAACTGCTCAGGCACACGCTGCGCATCCAGCATGCTGCCCATTGCATTCAGTTGGTTGCTTATCTGCGCTATCTGCTCTTTTACACTGCTCACTGGTGCATCGCTGTGGAATACCTGCGGCTTTATTTTCCTTATAGCGCTATCGGCCAGGTACTTGCTGCCGGTTATTTCCTCCAATCGCTTTTGCAGGGTGGTTATATGCTCCCCATGTTGTAGCCATGCCTTATACTCCGGCAGCACTTCTGCAAGCACCGGTTCGGTATCGGCTGTCTCTTTATTCAGCACTATCAGCCGCTCTATCACATGCTTCAGGTGTGTGCCCATGCTATCGCGCACCGCTGCCATGGCATCGTTGAAACGGTGCAGGTACAGCAGCTCGGCATCTATAGAATCTATAAGCGCGCTGCGGCTTTCGGCCGACTGCGCCAGCGAAAGTTCCTGTTTCAGGTACTGCTCATAAGTGGACTTCAGGTTCATTACAAACGACTTCTTGTCGCTTTGCGAATCATGTATCAGGCAGCACAGCTCATCCAGTTTATTTTGCTGCAGGCGGTGGAACACCACATCTATAGCTGCGCGCTTTTCGCATACAAACAATACCGTTTTGCCCCTTGCGGCAAAGTCTGCTATCAGGTTGGTAATTGTCTGCGATTTACCTGTGCCCGGCGGCCCTTGTATTATAAAGCTATCCGCGCCTTTTGCAGCCCGTATGGCATACATTTGGGTGGGGTCGGCATGCACCACAGGGTACATGTTGCGCATGCTGTTCTCCACTAGCAGCTCTTCTGCCAGCTTGCGCGGTTCGTTGCTGAACAGCTCTGTAAATACCTTATCGTGCAGATTGTTTTCGGCTATCTCGTTGTAGTCGCGCACCAGGCTCATTTTGCGGTAGTTAAAGTTGCCGAGTGTAACGCTGCACAGGTTCATTTCCCATACAAATGGGTTGGCCGTATCTGTATCCATCGCATACATAGTCCGCTCCTTATCTTCTGCAAGCCTGTGCCCGGCAGGCTTTATATTCTCGTCCAGTATATATTCCAGGTACGAGGCCGAAGGCTGTATGTAGTGCTTGTATATCTCCAGGCCCAATGGCTGAAACTGCTCCCTTTCATAAGAGTAATCCAGGTCGTGGTACGATTGCAGCGATTTGGATTTATTCCTTAGCCGCTTGTTGTAGTGCGCCAGCGTTTGCCTGGCCTGCGCATGTATAATTTTTATACGGGGCTTATCTACCAGTTCCAGTTTCACGCCCGATGCAGATGCCGTTACCTGCCTGTTTATCTGTGTATACAAGTCCTGTATATTCAATTCTTCCAGCGGAATAGAAGCCGGCAATTGAATACCGTAAACCTCGCGCAGGCTGTGGCTAAGCACGGGATTAATTTCTGCTTCGGCAGAGGTTATCTCTAAACTGAATTGGTCTTTCAGTCCTTTCTTTTTCTTTATTGCTACCGGTAACAGTACCAATGGCGAATGGATGCGCTCTTTCGGGTCCACCTCTTTGTTATACCAGCTAAGGAAACAAACTGCCAGCCGCAATTGGCTAAAGCCATATTCATTTATATCGCTTTGTGCTTCCAGCCTTATCTTTTCCAGATAGGATATTATGTACGGGTTCTCCTCCTGCCTTATGTATTTGCTCAGGTTTATTTCCTTGCCCGCACCCACGCCTGCCTGCATTTTTTCATCCCAGATAAACAGGTGTTCCGGCTTCACATAATTAAGGTTCAGCGTAAGCGGAAACGATGCCTCTGTAAGGTTCAGGAATTTAAGGCTTGGTTTAAAATACAATAACCTGTTCCTTCTGCTCAGGTCGAACAAACGGTTGCGCAGCTTCGATATTACCCATTGGTCCTTGCTCAGGTAGGCTTTGCTTTGCGCAAACCTATCCATATCAATTGCACGTTCCGCTTCGGGATTATAGTCGCGGTAATTTTTTAGTTTCAATAGTAACTCGCCCAAATCACGCGATCGCTTATGCCGCTCCAACTGTGTCATTTCGGTAATCAGGTTGGCAATGGCCGGATGTATTTTGTGGTTCAGGATTTGCAGGCTGTTCCTGCCTTCCACAAAGCTTTGCAGCGCTTCTGCTTCACCAAGGTTGCTATTGGTGGCAAGGCTACCCATCAACAGCCCCAACACAAAAATATCGCTGAGCGCATCGTGGTGCCCCAACAAGATTTCGTAACTTCTGAACCCGGTTAAGTAAACAGGACGTTCAATGCTTTTACCCTCTTCGGTTTGTAGCTGCAAGCTGCTGTACTGCGCATAATATTCGCCTACTTCGCTTGTTTCCCTGTACTCGTCCGTAACCTGCAAACCCTTGCTGTTCCGCGTTTTCAGCGCCTCCAGAGCATTCAGGTTTATCAGCGGCTCGCGCACATATTGTTCATCTATATCCAGCTTATCGTGCGTTATTAGCAACGTTGCCAGGTCGTGCAAGGGTGCCACTTTATTGTCCAGGTGAAACGTGTACACCTCTTCCAGCAATGGCAATATTATCTCTACCACATCATCGTTAGAGAAGCCTCCAGCGGCAATCCCTTTTCCCAGAAAATCTATAAATACCTGCATATACCGTCCCGGGTTATTCTTCAATTATTACAACGCTTTTTCTGCTGGTAAAAGCAGTGTAAGCATCCATTACTCTTACCTTCAGCTCATCCAGCTTTCTGTCGGTCAGCTTCATTTCCTTCTTCACTATTGGTTCAAACACTTCCTTCAAACCAAAGTATTCCATCAGTTGAAATATGTAGCCTTTCGATACATCTTCTAATGCAGCGTCTGCCACAGAAAAATCGTAGAGCACATAGCCCAGGTACTCCTTTGCAGTAGTGCCAAGTGCCATAACCTGTGCCTGCAGGCTTTCTGTTATCAATATATCTGCACTTAGCAAAAAGTCGAATTGATACTGCCTGCAAAGGCTCATATTTACTTCGGTCTGCATCCAGTCCGGTTTCATTATCAGTTGCAGCAGGCTTATACTAAGGTGTTGCAGTGTGTCCTGTGTAAAGATATTCAGCTTCGCAAGCTCCGGCTTACCCTCTATCATAGCTACTATGCGTTCCTCGTAGCCTTCTTCTTTCCTGCTAAAAACATCCAATGCCTTTACCCTTATATAATCTTCGGGGTGGCTGATATGCTCTGTACTTACCTGCCCGCCAGAAAATATTTCGTCTGCCTGGCGTATATAGCCCGCAGCAGAAACTTTTTCAAGGCCAGTATCCACTTTTATCAGCGAGGTTATTACCGGTTCAATATTCCCGGTTGCCAACAGCGCACCACGGTCGCAGAACAGTTCCATATATATCTTGTACAGACGTGCGGTTTCCATATACACATCGCTGCTGCGCGCATCGTTGGCTATAGAAGAAATAATGCGGTCAGCAATATCATACTCGTTGCCATTTATAGTAAAAAGCAGCAGGTGCGACAGCTCGTGCGCCACCACTGCCAACAGCTCTTCTTCCGACAAAGCCTTTAATACAGCGCCGCTGAATACCACATGCGCTTCGATGGGCATGGTAAACACCATAGCATTGTTTTCTCCGCTGCCGGTTGCCTGGTAAAAGGTTACTTTCTGCGAAAGCCCCAGCTTTAGCTTTACTGTTTCCGCTATTTGATACAATGCCTGGTTATCGGCTTCTTCCAGCCTATAGGTGCTTTTCAGCAAATAGGATCTTATCTCTTCCTGCACGGCTGCCTGCTGGCTTTCGTTGGCAAACCATTTCCATATTTTGGAGTTGGCCTGCAAATGGTTCTTTAGCCGGGTCAGGTACGGCGGAATTTCAACGTGCATCAGCGCTGCGGGGTTTTCACTCTATAAAACGATTCTATAATAACGCTATTGTAATAGCCTCCCCAAATTTAATAGGAATAAGACTTTCTTATAATTAATTATCAAGTACGGGCATAAAAAAAGCCGCTCATTGCTGAGCGGCTTTGTATGTTCTATTCTTGCGAATATTATTTCAAGATTTCAGTTACCTGACCAGCACCTACTGT
>DLGO01000004.1:77931-78746 GCA_002482725.1 Bacteroidetes bacterium UBA7692
ATAGCGAAACGAAGACCTTTCTCCATTGCGATAGGGTAGATCAATTTTACAGATAGAGTAACGTTGTCACCAGGCATAACCATTTCAACACCAGCTGGCAGAGTGATTTCGCCGGTTACGTCAGTTGTACGGAAGTAGAACTGAGGACGGTATTGGTTGAAGAATGGAGTGTGACGTCCACCTTCTTCTTTGCTCAAAACGTAAGTTTCGCATTTGAACTCAGTGTGAGGAGTAACAGAACCTGGTTTTACGATAACCATACCACGTTTGATGGCTTCTTTCTCGATACCACGTAGCAACAAACCAACGTTGTCACCAGCTTCACCTCTGTCAAGGATTTTGCGGAACATTTCCACACCTGTAACAGTAGACTGAAGAGCTTTGTCACCTTCTTTCTGAAGACCTATGATGTCAACACCATCATTTGAGTTGATAACACCACGCTCGATACGACCTGTAGCAACTGTACCACGACCAGTGATAGAGAACACGTCCTCAACCGGCATTAGGAAAGGCTGGTCAACCATACGAGGAGGAACCGGAATGAAGCTATCTACTGCAGCCATCAATTCTTCAACTTTCTCAACCCATTTAGCTTCACCGTTCAAAGCACCTAGTGCAGAACCTTGGATAACCGGGATGTTAGCGCCATCGAAACCGTAGAATGTCAACAAATCACGGATTTCCATTTCGCCCAACTCCAAGAACTCAGGATCGTCAACCAAGTCAACTTTGTTCATGAACACAACAACCTGAGGAACACCTACCTGACGAGCAAGAAGGATGTGCTCACGTGTTTGTGGCATTGGACCGTC
>DLGO01000140.1 GCA_002482725.1 Bacteroidetes bacterium UBA7692
ATAGAGCAGGTGGCATTTGAAGCGCGCGAAAGCGAATATGTGGATGCCAAAAGCGGTGTAAGCGCGCGCCTGACCATATCGGCATTTGAAGCATTGGTAAGTTCGGCAGAGCGGAGGATGCTGATTGCGGGTGGTGGAAGCACAACAGGCCGCATACAAGATTTGTACAGTGTGGTGCCGGCCATTAATGGCAAAATAGAGTTGGTGTACGAAGGGGAGCAGGAGGGCGCAGCCACAGTAGCGCAAGCGCTGATAGGCAAGGCAATAAGAAATCACTTCCTGAAACAATTCCCGGATCCTGGCAAGTTGAAAAAGAAGAAGTCGGCATCTCCTTACCAGGTATTGATAGACTGGTTTGCAGAGAACAACGAACTGGACCTGTTACTTACCGACAGCGATGCAGATTATACACGTAAGCTGAATAGTATAGCGCCATTAGCAGATTTGCTAAAGCAATATGCTCCGGAAGTGGCAGAGGCTGAAAAAACGGTATATAAGGAGTTTATACTACATGCTTTAGCAGAGCATTCGCAGATAGGCAAGGCTATATTGGAGCGGTCTGTGCATTTTAGCGACTTATTTGGCTCGGTTTTCAATACAAAAGATCTTAATTTCGACGAAAGTGATCTTAACTAGCAATATTCCTTTCGTGTAATATTTTAAGTATACAGGTGGGGTTGCGCAACCTTTAATTGATTATCTTTAGTCTTCAATTTAAACTTAGGCATGAAATTTATAAATATCTGTGTTGTGGTCATGTTGCTGATGGTCTCTTCCTGCGCCAAAAAGGACACAACTGTTAATCTTAAGTTTGATGCTACCTATAGGAACGCTACCTTGGCATTTTCGCCAAATACTGTTACAGATGATTCTGCCAATGTGGTAAAGTACGAAGAGCTGAATTTTCTGCTGTCTAATATAGAACTGGTAAGGGAAGATAATTCTGTAGCTAAGTTGGCCGATGTGAGTTACGTAGATTTTGTAAATACTGAAAACAGTGGCGCATCCCTGTTTAGCGATGTGCCTGTGGGTACATACAAAGCCCTGCGCTTTTCTATAGGGTTGGATTCTGCGCAGAATGAGCAGGACCCAAGCGAAATCGGTGATAGCGACCCGCGTCAAAAAGCGCAATACTGGGGCTGGATGAAGTATGTATTTATGCGGATAGAGGGCAAAGCACAACTGGCTAATACAAGCGGTGGTTTTAATCAGTTGCTGGTGTTTCATACCGGTACCGATGTGCTGTACAGGACCATAACCCTAAACGGGCCAATAGTGATAAATGAGGGTGACAATACCTTACAGGTAAACTTTGAATTGAATAAAATATTTTTCGGTGCAAAACCGCTGGATATAAAACTGAATGATGAGAGCTTTACACATAGTGAATCAACTTCTGCTTCGTACCATACGGCGGTAAATATTTCAGATAATCTTCAACAGGCTTTCTCAATAGGGCAATAGAATGAATATTAGAATAGTAGCTTCTTTTTTATTGTTGGGCGCCATGCTCTCTTTCAGTCAGTGCAAGCCGGAGGGTCCGGACGAGCCGACCGAAACGGATGCAGATTATATTGGCACGCCATATACCCTTACCAAGCCGGGCGCTAAGTGGCGCAACATACCCGATATGTCTGCCAACCCAATGACCGTAGAAGGCATAAGGCTGGGGCGGATGTTGTTTTTCGATCCGGTGCTTTCCAACGACAGCAGTATCAGTTGTTCTACCTGTCACGAGCCACAGCATGCATTCACAGATAATAAAGTGCTTAGCACAAATATTTTTGGCCCTACCAAGCGCAATACTCCTTCTATACAAAACAGTGTGTGGATGAAGCCACTTTTTTGGGATGGCCGGCAAAATACGATAGAGGAAACATGCACAGATGCACTGTTGCACGAGCAGAACTTTAATGCCTCTATGGCTATTACCAAGCTATCTAAAAGGCCTGAGTATGTAGCTTTGTTCAAGAAAGCATTTGGCAGACCAGGGGATATTACGGACGTAAAGATTGAAAAGGCGTTGTCACAGTTTATACGTACAGCTCTTAGCTCAAAATCCAAGTTTGACCTATCGCAATACGGGCAGTATACGCTTACCGCATCTGAGGCCAACGGATTCGCCATTTTTTCTTCGGAAAGAGGCGATTGCTTCCATTGCCATACCGATGGGCCATACCTTACTTTTACCGATAATAAATTCCATAATAATGCCCTGCAGGAGGCATCATCCGTATACAACTTTAAAGACAAGGGAATGGGTGAAGCAACACCGCTGGACACCAACGTTTACGGCAAGTTTAAAACGCCTACATTAAGGAACCTGGCTTATACAGCTCCATACTTTCACGATGGGCGTTATGCTACTCTGGAGCAATTGGTAAACTTCTACAGCGATAGCCTTAGGTTATCGCCAACAGTAGATCCGCTCATGAAGAAGCTTAATATCGGTGGCTTGCATCTTAATACACAGGAAAAAGCGGATTTAATAGCTTTCCTAAATACCCTGAACGACGAGAGTTTTGTAAGTGACACTTCGTTTACTAATCCGTTTAAGTAGATTAGAGTTACAATAAAAGAGGTGCCACTAAGATTTAATCTTAGCGTCACCTCTTTTTATTGCAACTTTCTAACTATTCTATGATCAATCGTTTAGAAAATCTAACTTTCTGGAAATCTATAGCCACAACATATACGCCCTTAGATAGGTTTTGTATATTGACCGCTAATGTGTTGCTGTTGTTCATCACCTCTGTTAGCATGGTCCTTCCTGTTATATCCAATACTTTAATTACAACCCGCTTTTGCTCATTGGCAAGGGCTACGTTTACTGTTTCAGATGCAGGGTTCGGAAATAATAAAAAGTTTGCCTCATTAGGAGCCTCCGAAAGTCCCGATACAAAATTATAGTAAGTACTTGTAGCTGTGTTAGTAAGCACGGGCGAGTTGAAGTCGAAGTAGATACTTGCGCTGTTTGTTACTACTGTGCCGTATCCTAGAGGTGTTTTTTTGTTTATGCGGTATTGCACAAAACCATGGCTGTCTTTCTCGTTGCTATTACTATCAGGCAGCATAATATTGTTGAAATCAAAACGAACTACCCGGTTATCCATTATGGTGGTGCTGTAATTGTGGCTTGCCATCTCTGCCTTAAAGGTCAATGGGTTCAGGTCGCTATCCAGCGTGTCGAGCACATAGATATTAACTGCTGGTCCTGTACCTGTATTCTGGAAGCGGATGGTATAGTTCAATACTGAATCGGATAATCTGATTTTTCCGTCAATACCTTCTCCTTTTGGAGATACAGATATATCATTCGGATCAAATGAACCAAATACGAAATCTCCTGGTACAATAACATTATTGGTGGAATCATAATCCCCGATAATAGGAAGCACGGTAAAGCTGTTATCTATTACATTGTTGGCTGTAGGTAACGGTAAGCGGAAAGTTATTTCGAATGTTACTTGTGAGTGGGCGGGTATTGAGGTAATATTCCACTCTGCATGATGGTTCACTGTATCGTTTGCCGTTGGCACCGAGTCTGAATTTGTCAATATAATAGCTGTGTCATAGTCCAGCTTTATAATAGCATCTTCAGCAGTATATGCGTTGTTTCTTACTGTAATCTTTGCCCTGGCATTGTAGCCAAACAACCAAAAACCAAAAGGACGATATGAAATAGAAAGATCTTTGAAATTCATGTTCCTTTCCACCGGGAAATTAATGGTATTGTTTTGGATATTGGTGTCAACAAAAAATGAAATTGAGTTTGTACCCTGGCATGGGAAATTTATCTCACCATGAGAAGGTAGAAGTAACATGTGTGGTCCATGTTCAAGACCGCGCACTATATAATTTCCATCAGAATTTGTTGAGATCGATTTTTGATTGTCTATTAGCAGTGTACTATTTGCATAAGGAAGGTCAGTTGAATCCAGGGAACAATTACCACCGTTGTCATAGAAAACCTTTCCGGTAGTTTTAAGGTTACACAGTGATGCACTTTGTGGGATACTTAAATTTAAAGCGAAAAATGGAGTGGTTCCAAATTGATGAGAAAGTTGCCTGATATCACCTTTAACAACAGGCAGCCCCGTTGCTTTTAAGGATACATAGAATTTCAGATCGTAATAGCCAATTTTATTAGTTTGCCCTATTAGTGTAAAGCACCCAGTACTTTTGGCAGGATATATTGTTGTGTCAAAACTATACGTAACTCCGTTGGGAAGATTGCTGATAGAGTCAAATATGAAGTATTCTATAGGTAATCCCGCAATTGTATCCGCAATTTTTATCTGAACAATCTCATTAATAAGATTGCCCACGGGTATACAAATTACGGTATCTCCGCTACTTGTGTGAAAACCTGTTTGTATAAGGTTGTTTGCAGGTATGCATTGTGCATTTGCTTGGGAATAACCTGACAACAACAAAAAAGCAAATAAAAGACGTAGTAAAGTTTTTTTCATGGTTTGGATTTTGTGCAAATATAGGGTGTGGTATGTAAGGTATTTGTCATTTTTTCTACCAGTAATATTATGGCTACCTTTGCCCCATGCATATCAGCACACGTGCTATAGTATTACAAACCATCAAGTATTCCGAGTCAAGTGTTATCTGCAAGTTGTTTACAGAACAACTTGGTGTGGTTAGCTATATAATAAACGGGGTTCGCAGCAGTAAGGGCAAAAATAAGGCAGCGATACTGCAGCCGCTTACCATACTGGAGATAGAGGTGAGCCAGAGAGAGAATAAGCAGCTGCAGCGACTAACGGAGTACCGCAGGGCGGTTAATTTCCAGTCTATTCTGTTTGATGTGCGCAAGAGCAGTGTAGCAGTTTTCATTATAGAAGTGCTGGGCAAGACAATCAGTACAAATGAGCCACACCCAGAGATATTTAACCTTACCGTAGATTGTTTGGTGCACCTGGATAAGATGGAGGTTTTAAACCCCGATTTTCACCTGATATACCTGCTTTCGCTATCGGGCCATTTGGGGTTTCAGCCACAGGGGCAATTCAGCGAGCAGACGCCCTACTTTAACCTACGCGAGGGCTACTTTTGCAATGCTGTAGTAGAGACACAAAGCCTAGCTACCAAAGAGAACAGCAAATGTATATCGCTGCTGCTGCGGGCGGATGTGCTACAGGATAGTGTAATTATCACTGACAGGAGTTATCGCAAGCAGGTTTTGCACTGCTTGCTACAGTATTACCGCCACCATATAGAGGATATGGCTGGGATAAAGTCGCTGGATGTACTGGAGGCTGTATTTGGATAAATTGATGGATACAAACATCATATAATTGAATTACTGCATTAAATTTCGGCGATGAATAATTGCGGTAGGAAGGTATGAGCCTGATAAGTGATTTTATTAATGTGCTGAATGATGATGAAGTAGCGCGCCTTAGCTTGTTGCAACTTACAGGCAAGGAGAGGGATTTGCTTGACATTTTACTGCAGTACAGGATGCAGCCGGAACCTGGTAATGATGTGCTGATAAAAGAGCTGGATACAACAGCCGGTAATTGCGACAAGTTAAAATCGGTGTTATTGTTAAAGGCATATTATCTCTTTGTGCCGGAGGGTGGAGGCAGACTACTGGCTTATTTGCTGGGTAAAAGAGGCGCCCAACATTTGCTGATGCGCGAGATAGACAGGCAGGAGAAGGAGGCTATACAAACATTGGATAAGCCTGCGCTGATGGCATTTTATAAAGATGCTTTTAATTCATCGGCATCGGTTAATTTCAAAAACTACGACAGAGCGTTTACAAAAGCATTGGGAGATAAATGGATGGCCCAAAGCGATAATAAAGAGCATACGGCATTTGAGGTGGATGCAAAAATGCTGTGGTGCGAGCTATCGGGATATGGCTTGAAAGGCGAGATTAAACAGAAGGAGATATATGATAGCATGATGACTGAAATCGAAAAAATGGCAGTAAGGGCAAAAGACCTGTCAACATTTGAAGCAAAGTATCATGTCCATTATTTGAAAATGTGGCTTCACAACACATGCAACGAATCGGAAAAGGCATTGGTGCACATTCAGGCAATACTTGACCTGTACGCTGAGCCGGGGTGCACACTTTTGCCACGTACCGGTTTTATCATGAAGTTTAAGTATGCGGAAACACTATACCTAAGCAGTAATTTTGAGCAGGCCTATAACCGATACAGCGAGCTGTTTACCATGTATGAAAAAGAGATGCGGGAGGAGATATACCACATAGTAAAGTTTGTACAGGTATGTATTGTTGTGGGCCGTGCGGAAAAGGGGGAGGATATGCTAAATAACTATTGCAGGCAGTATGCGGTAACTTTGAGTGAGAGCAGCCATATAATGACCTCGCTCCATTATGCCAAAGTATATATGGCTATGGGGCAGTATGAAAGGGCCTACAGCTATGTAATAGAGGCCAGAAATAATATAAGCAAATCGGTGTATGTTCAGTACGAGATAGAGCTCAGAAATCTGGAATGCTTCTACTTTTTCTTTAAAGGTGATTGTGATTTCGCAATACAGCTGGCAAAGAAGAATATCAAGTTCCTGAATGCAAAAGGACTTTTAGATGAAGGTTATGGATACGTATTTCGACTGATAACAGCTATCATACAAGCAAAAGAAAAGGGCAAAGGGCTGAAGCCGGAGCATGAAAGGATTATGGCTATTTGTCAGACTTCCGCATACGCGCAGTATGGAATACTGCTAAATATGATGTATGATTGAAGGTAATCATTGTACAATTTTTTTTCCATCATTTCATAACTAATTCATACTTAATACCTTTTGGTTTCCAAAAGATTAGGAGCGCATTTTTTTGCAGGAAACTTTGGTAGTATAGCGTTGTTTCCTCAAAAATCCCCTTACTTTCGCAGCGATTATGAATCTTAAATTAAGAGAACGTTTGCTGAGCGCTACCCGCGACTTGTTTGTAAGGAAGGGAATAAAAAACCTGACTATGGACGAGGTAGCCAAG
Organism: Bacteroidetes bacterium UBA7692; assembly: GCA_002482725.1. Lineage (GTDB taxonomy): Bacteria > Bacteroidota > Bacteroidia > Chitinophagales > LD1 > UBA7692. The sequence goes on from DLGO01000140.1 coordinate 6,989, forward strand.
GAACTGGGGATGAGTAAGAAGACTATCTACCAGATGATAGAGAGCAAGGACGAGTTTGTGCAGGAAGTGATAGAGCGGTATATAGCAGATGAGAAGAAGCAACTGGATGTTTTTGCTACTACAGCATTGAATCCTGTGGATGAGATTGTGCATTTGTACAGCCATATACTGACGCAGAACAGGGAAATGAACCCAACAGTGCTGATAGATATGCAGAAGTACTACCCTAAAAGCTGGGAAACATTGTCGGAATACCGCAATGTAGATATGTATAAGAGGGTTTTTGATAATCTGGAAAAAGGGAAGCAGGAAGGCTACTATGTAACCAATTTTGATTCGGATATAGTTACCAAATTATACATAGGGGTGCTTCAGGTTTTGGCTAATCAGGAATTATTTCCTTACCAGCAGTATCAATTTGTAAATCTTTTGAAAGAGTACCTAAACTACCACCTGCGGGCGATTGCGAGCGAAAAAGGCTTGACTGCATGGCAGCAACATGAACTAATGAATACAATAAGTTAAAATAAAATAAAAAGGTGTACGTCTACCCACCCATAATTATGAAATACATCTACGCGCTACTAATCCTGACCATATCTATAACCGGCGGTTATGCCCAGCAGCCGGGTTTTTTAAAATCCTTTTCACTGCAGGACGCGGTTCAATTTGCTATCAAAAATAATTTTGATGCAAAAAACTCTGTACTTGGAGAAACTCAGGCCAAATGGCGCAACCGCGAGATAATTGCAACGGGTTTACCCAAAATAGATGCAGGCCTGGATTATTCATACTACTACAAGCTGCCTATATTCCCTGCAGCGGATAAGATATTCAACGATACGTCCAGCGCTTCATCCAAGGTGTTCAGCTACCTGGCCCAGACCAACCCTGCCATCAGCCAGTTGCTATACAATGCAGCCGTAGGCAGCAAAAACTCCAGCATCAGCTTTGTATTGCCGCATACAGCTACTGCCAGCATACAGCTTACGCAGCTGCTATTCGATGGTCGCTATGTGGTAGGATTGAAAGCCACCAAAGATTTTACCAAAAGTGCGCGCCTGCAAAGGGACCTGAGCGAATTTGATATAAAGTACAACGTAACCAAAGCATATTATCAGACCCAGGCATCGCAGGATGCGCTGGTTTCGCTGGCTGAAATAGAGAAATCGCTGGAAAAAATATTGAACGACACCCGAAAAACATACGAGGAGGGCCTGATAGAAGAACTGGATGTAAACCGCCTGGAGCTGGCACTTGGCAACCTGCAAACGCAGATTGCCAACCAGAAGCAACTGGGCGAAGTATCTGTAGCCAACCTTAAATTTCAGATGGGTTTGCCTTTGAGCGATGATATATTGCTTACAGAAAAATTGGATGAGCTGTATGCAAAAGCAAGCATGGTAAATACAGCCAAGACCTTTGACGCCAGCAACCGCATAGAGTACGATTTGCTGCAAACAGTAGTACGCATACAAGGCCACGACCTGGCACAGCGTAAAAGCGGCTACCTGCCTACATTGGCAGGGTTTGTCAATTTTGGTTTCAGCTCGCAGGTAGAAAAGTTCGGCGATATGTTCAAGAAAAGGTATGTAAGCTACCCTGACGGAGATGTAGTTGCCAAGAGCAACTGGTTTCAGCAAGGTATTGTGGGCTTCAGCCTAAAAGTGCCCATTTTCGATGGTTTCAGCCGTATGTCTTCTGTGAAACAGGCAGAGGCAGAGGTAAGCAAAGCCAGGAACAACCTTGAGAAATTTAAGCAGGCAGCTATATTGCAGCTGCAATCTTCGCAGGCATTGTACATCAACGCCATAAGCGATGAGTTCTACAGCAAAAAAGGTGTAACACTGGCAGAGAAGATATACAATACGTCGAACATAAAATTCAAAGAGGGTATCGGCAACAGCTTTGAGCTGACACAGGCGCAGCAGGATCTGATACAAAATAAACTGAAGTATGTGCAGGCACAGTTGAACGTGCTTACATCTAAAGCAGACCTGGATAAAGCCCTGGGCGTGCGCTAGGTAACAATCTGAAAAGAACAATTTAACTAAAAGTATAAACAGCGGTAATCCGCAACAACAATAGAAATGAAAAATACTATACTAACTGTATCAGCATGTTTGTTCCTGGTATCATGTGGCAGCAACAGCAACGACCTGGCAGGCAAAAAGAAACAGCTATCGGAGGCCAAGGCAGAACTGAAAGAACTGGAGACTAAAATATCTTCACTGGAAACAGCTATAGCTAAGGAGGATAAGGGATTTAAGGCGGAGCAGCGCAAAAAACTGGTGAAAATAGATACAGTAGCTACATCGCAGTTCAGTCACTTTATAGAAGTGCAGGGTACTATAGATGCCGACGAAAACGTACTGGCCATAAACCAGATTCCGGGTATAGTTACCAGCATAAACGTGCAACCAGGCGACAGGGTAAGTAAAGGCCAGATACTGGCAACCACAGAGAGCAGCGCCTACGAGCGTGGCATCGAGGCTTTGCAAACTCAATATGCTTTGGCAAGCACAGCCTTTGAAAAACAAAAGCGCCTGTGGGACCAGAACATAGGTAGTGAGATACAATACCTGCAAGCCAAAACGCAAAAAGAAGCTTTAGAGAAACAAATCAGGGGACAACAATCTCAACTGGAAATGACTAAAATAAAATCACCGATAAACGTAGTGGTAGATGAGGTGAGATTGAAGCTGGGTGACATGGCTGCACCGAGCCAGGCAATGCCGGGCATACGCGTTATAAATGCAGAAAAGCTGAAGCTGAAAGCTACACTCAGCGATAACTACTTAGGCAGGGTTAAAAAAGGTGATAAGGTTAAAGTGTTCTTCCCCGACATTAACAAAACACAGGAGAGCATAGTTAGCTATGTGGGCAATGTGGTAAACCAAACAAACAGGACCTTTAACGTAGAGGTGAGCATCAATAACAAGAACAAAGACCTGGCGGCTAACATGCTGGCGAAGCTGATGATAAACGATGCTATACTTAAGAATGCAATAGTGGTTCCATCTAACATAGTGCAGCGCTCTGTAGATGGTATTTATGTGATAACAGAGGAGAACGGCAAGGCAGTTAAGAAAACTGTGGAAACAGGCGTAGACTACAATGGCCAAACTGTTATTACCAAGGGATTGCAGGCGGGTGATAAGATTATAGTGTTTGGTTTCAGCGACCTGGTAGATGGCCAGCCAATAGAGTTCTGATGAACTGGGGGAAACCATTATAGCAATTAAGAAATCAGGAGATACAGATATTAATGCCGGCTCGCCGGTTTATTGAGTAAAATAATCAGAACTTATGGAAGAGGAACACTTAAAGGAATTATCATTTACCAGTTGGTGTGTAAATAACAGAACGGCCATTTATGTAGCTACATTTATCATAAGTGTAGTCGGCTTTATGATTTACCAGGGATTACCGAAAGAGCTTTTTCCTGATGTCGTAGTGCCAACCATTTCGGTGGCTACCATATATCCCGGGGCTACACCTGCCGACGTGGAAAATCTGATAACCAAGCCATTGGAAAAACAGATAAAAGGTATAAACGGGGTTAAGAAAGTAACGAGCAACTCTATCTCCGATTTCTCGTTGATAGTTGCCGAATTCAGCACAGACCTGGACCCAACCGTATGTAAGCAGAAGGTGAGCGATGCAGTGGATAAGGGCAAAAGGGATTTGCCTACCGACCTGGACAATGACCCGCAGATACAGGAGTTCGATATATCGGAGCTACCCATTATGAATATAAATCTGTCGGGCGATTTGCCGCTGGACCAGATAAAAAAATATGCAGAGGACCTGCAGGATAAAATTGAGACGCTGAAAGAAATTACCCGCGTGGATATAGTGGGTGGACTGGAACGCGAGATACAGATAAACGTGGACCTGTATAAAATGACGGCTATTGGTATCACCTTTATGGATATTGAAAATGCCGTGCAGCGCGAGAACCTGAACATAAGCGGAGGGGAAATGCGCGTAGGCGACCTGAGAAGGAATATCCGTGTTACGGGTGAGTTCAAGGATCCTAAGAAAATTGGGGATATTGTTATCCGCTCATTTCAGGGTAATTCAGTTTTCCTGAAAGATATAGCAACGGTGCTGGATGCCTATAAAGAGCGCCAGGACTTTGCCCGCCTGGACCATAAAGCAGTAGTAACGCTGAATGTGGTGAAACGCAGTGGCGAGAACCTGATTGTGGCCACTGACCAGATATACCAGTTTATAGAAGAGTACCAGCGCGACAGGTTCCCTGAAGGGCTGAAGATTAAGGTAACAGGCGATACATCGGATAACACCCGCTTGCAACTGCACGATTTGTTGAATACGGTTATACTCGGCTTTATTTTCGTAGTGTTGGTACTGATGTTTTTCATGGGCTTTACCAATGCATTTTTCGTTGGTTTGGCGGTTCCTTTGTCTTGTTTGGTGGCATTCCTGTTTATGCCTGCATTGGGTATGACCATGAACGTAATGGTGTTGTTTTCGCTACTGCTTGCCTTGGGTATAATAGTAGATGATGCCATAGTGGTGATAGAGAATACGCACAGGATATTCAATAAATATAATTTTAGTATAGAGCAGAGTGCAAAGTATGCTGCGGGCGAAGTTTTCATTCCGGTATTGGCTGGCACGATTACTACCTTAGCGCCTTTTCTTCCTTTGCTTTTCTGGCCGGGTATAGTGGGCAAGTTCATGAAGAACCTTCCTATGACCTTGATTATTACCTTGCTTGCATCCTTATTTGTAGCATTCATTATGAATCCTGTATTTGCGGTTACCTTCATGAAAAAGGATGACCATGAGACTCCATCAAAACTGCGTGATTATGTAAAGGGTTTTGTGGTGTTTGGTATAATAGGCGCATTGGGTTATATAACCGGCAACATAGGCGTGGGCAACTTTGCAGTTTTTGCCATGCTTATGCTATTATTTTACCATTATGTGCTGTTTAATGCCATCCGTGGGTTCCAGTTGAAAGTATGGCCAAGGTTTATGAATGGCTATAGAAATATACTAAAGAAATTGATGGTTGGTAGAAGGCCTTTGTTTACTTCTTTGGCTACATTGCTATTACTTGTACTAAGTTGGACCATATTTATTCTTTCTAAACCAGAAATTGTTTTCTTTCCTTCCGGGCAGCCAAACTTTGCTTACGTATACTGCTCGCTGCCACAAGGTACCGATGCGGTAGTGACAGACTCTATAACACAGGAGATAGAAGCACGTGTGTACAAAGTAATAGGGCAGAACAACCCCGATGTTACTTCGGTAATAACCAACGTAGGTTTGGGTGCCGGCGACCCGCAAAACCCTGATAGGGTAGCGACACCTCACAAGTCTAAGGTTACGGTGGCATTTGAAAAATATGCGGACCGTAAGGATCCTATGACATCTAAAATTTTATCTGCCATACGCGAAGAGTTCAAAAAGAAGGGTGTGCCGGGTGCTGTTATTTCAGTAGAGGCAGAAAGAAACGGGCCACCTGTGGGTAAGCCGATCAATATTGAAATTTCGGGTGATGACTATTCCGAGTTGGAAAAAATATCGCAGGCTATAAGCGCTAATATCCAAAAGGCAGGCATAGAAGGTATAGATGAGTTAAAGACGGATTTACAGATAAGCAAGCCGGAGATAATCCTGGATATAGACAGGGAAAAGGCACAACGTGAAGGCGTATCGCTGGCACAGGTGGCTTTGGAAATACGCACAGCCTTGTTTGGTAAAGAGGTGTCAAAATTTCGCGATGTGGATGATGATGCACCTATACAGTTGCGCCTGGAGCCTAAGTACAGAACGCGTGTAGAAGAGCTGATGAACATCAGGATATCTTTCTTCGACCTTAGTTCCGGCCAGTTCAAACAGATACCTATTTCGGCTTTGGCTACGGTGCGTTACTCCAATGCTATCAGCACCATCAACCGTAAAAACCAGACAAGGGTAGTAACCTTGGGCAGTGAGGTAACGGAGGGTTTTAATGCCAACGAGATTGTGCCTAAAATAGAAGAGGTAATTGCTGAAATGGATATACCGGAAGGCTACGAAGCAAAACTAACGGGTGAGCAGGAGCAGCAAGCCGAAACAGGTGCATTCCTTCAAGTGGCCTTCTTATTGGCTTTTGCAGGGATGTTCTTTGTATTGGTTACACAGTTCAATAGTGTTGTGAAACCACTGATAATAGCCAGTACTGTATTGTTCTCGCTGATAGGTGTGGCGCTGGGCTTTACCATATTCCGCATGCCATTCAGTATAGTAATAACCGGTGTGGGCGTATTTGCCCTGGCGGGTATAGTAATCAGGAACGGTATATTGCTGATAGAGTTTATAGATGAGCTAAGGCAACGCGGCTATGAGGTAAACGAAGCGGTGATAGAAGGTGGCGCTACACGTCTTACGCCTGTTGTGCTTACTGCTATGGCGGCTATACTTGGTTTGATACCGTTGGCAATAGGATTGAACATTGACTTTGCTTCCCTGTTCAGCCACTTCGATGCTAAGTTTTACCTGGGTGGCGACAACGTAGCTTTCTGGGGGCCATTGGCATGGACCATGATTTATGGCTTGGTGGTAGCAACATTCCTTACCTTGCTGGTAGTTCCTTGTATGTATATAATGGGTTACAGGACAAGGGAGTTTTTCAGGAGAGATAAAAGCGTAAAGGCAGCAGCATAGTTTGCGAGCAATGATATAAAGAGAAAGGGCTTTGCGGGTTAAACCACGGAGACCTTTTTTTATGACCCGGTGTTGAGTGCAATCGTTATTGAAATACTTATCCTTGTATGGCATCTGAATGCTGCTGTATTAAGCTCAGAACGGTACACAGTAAGGCGATTTGGATACTAATGGATTATATCCTGTTGATGTATAATGATCAGGAATAAATAAAAGCTTTATGGACTGTTCAGGTTAGCGTTTGTAATTGGTAAGTAACAGGTAGGTGGATTCAACACATAAAAAAGCAGGACTGTTGAGGTCCTGCTTTTTCATCTAGAAATATGCTTGTGTATTATGGTACAGAAGGTTCTGCCGGTTCAGCAGGAGCAGGTGTTGTATCTGCAGGTATTGCAGCACCTTTCTTTTTCTTCTTTTCCCTGGCCGGGGCAGCAGGCTCATCTACCAGAGAGAAACCTTTTGGCTGGCTTTTGATACCACCTTTGTTTATTTCGAATACCAATGAGAAACGCAAAGTGTTATCCAATGGATTGCGCTGTGCCGAAGTAGGGAACAGGTAAGAGAAGTGCAAACCTGCTATAGAATATTTAGCTGTCAGGCCGATGGTTGCAAATTGCCTTCCGCCTTTTGTTTTTGACTCGTAGAAGTATCCTGCCCTAACACCGAATAAACGGTTGTACATATACTCTGCACCAATACCCACTGTTACTTCTTTCAATTCTTCAGCAGAACCGCCCGGTGCATCGTTGAATGATCCGAACATACCCGAGATAAGAGTTTTCTGACGGAAGTCTGCAATTTTGTTGCTGTCAGCATCTGCAGTAGATGGAGTAGGCACCATTAATTTATTGAAATCTGCATAAACCCCAAACTGGTTTTTAGCATCGATATTCAATTTGTAACCTATACCGATACCAAGGTTGGTAGGAAGGAAGTCTTTTATAAGGCCATTGGTGTAACTTACTTTATTGCCTATGTTGGATATGTTCATACCCACTGATACATCGTGGCTCATAGAAGAACCTGCGGGCTTAAAGTTTTGGCTGTATAACCAAGAGATATCTGCTGCACCTGCAATTGCCGGCTTGATAACGTTGCCGGACTGATCGGAAGTACCACCTGCAAGGTTGGAGTATACAAAGCGCAATGAAACACCTAATGAGAATACTTTAGCCAACTTACGGGCGTAGAACAAATCCGCTGATAATTCATTTGGCCTGAACTGCTGTGTGTTATTGCCCTGATCGTCGGTGAACTGAATATTGCCTAAGCTGAAGTAACGTATGCCGCCACCTATTGTTTGTCCGTTGGGGCTGCCTTTTTTATCTTTTATGGTCGCAAACCCGTTCAGGTTTACTATATAAATATCGTTTACCAATTGCCTGAGCCATGGAGTATAAGTGATACCTACACCAAAATCCCTGTCTGTAAAAGCCATTTTAGCAGGGTTAAGCTGCGCACCGTTTACATCGGCAGGAGAAGCTATACCTACATCGCCCATACCACCGGCCCTTGCGTCAGAAACAATCCTAAGGAAAGGCATTGCTGTGGTAATGGTATTCAGTTTCGTATTGCTTTGCGCAGAGGCTGCCAAACTGATAAGTGTCAGTGCTGCACCTGCGAGAGGGAATTTTATATTCATGAAATACTTAAACATTCAGTCTTGTTTATTAATGAGCAAATAAAACACTTTTATGTTAATCACAGACTTCTATTAGCACATAAGCCCGCGTATAACGTAAGTGTGTTTTGATTATTGTACGCCTTTTTTAATTTATCTAAATAAAACTTATTTAATGACAACCAGTTTACTTGTTGCCCTTTTAACATTACCGGCCTGGTCGGTTAAAGTAACCCGGTATATATATAATCCTTGTTGTACGTCGCCACCATCGTTTGTGTTACCGGCCCAGTTTATAAGTGTCCTGTAGCCTTCCGGTGTCAGGTTTTCCTGTATAGAGCTAACCTTGCTACCTGCGGTGTTGAAAATTTCTACCTGTATAGATACGGGCTGGCCTGCCATATTATGCTCAAATGCTATGGTGGTGTTATTACTAAAAGGATTGGGATAGTTCATAAGGTGCTGCAATGCAATGGCAGAGGAAGTACTTACCAGGAACTCAATACTCTCTTCTGTAGAATTGTTTTGGGTGTCCCATGCTTTAACTGTTAGGGTATGGGTACCATCGGTAAGCTTGTAGAATGGATATTTTACCTTTCCCTTCCTGAAGTTGTTCAGCTCAGACTCGTAGAAGTCATTCAAAATGGTTGGTTTGTCGGATGCTTCGTCCAGCACAGCCGTGATTTCGTGGCCTAAGCTATTGCCTACATTGATGCCATAGTCGTCTTCCAATATGGCCAGTAGAATAGGGTTTGCATCTGTGATGCCACCATTTATGAAAGTAGTATCATTCATGAAGAGCCTAACCGTAGGTCCCTGGTCGTCTGGTGGTATAGAGTCGATGCTGCTGCCAATCACAATATCGCTTTCAAAGCCGTGTGCATCGATTTTATTCAAGTCATCTGCGTAGTAGCTTATCCTTCCTTCGCCTATCTTATAGTCTATATCTTTTGGCATCAGGAACGAGAAGCTGAATTCGCCATTAACCACGGTAGCCTTGCCATTGAATAATATGCCTTTATACAGCACGAAATTTCTTTTTGGGCTGTTGGCATCATTTTGCAAGGTAGTAAGGGTAGATATTTTGTCGTATACCGTAGGATAGACCACGCCATTAAAGCTGCTCATTTTTGTGCCTGCGGGGGTTCTTACCTCTCCGGTAATAGTAACCTGTTGCAATGCTTTAATGGTATCTATAAGCTGATTCATGGCCACTCCATTAACAGAGGTGGTTACTATATTATTTTCAGGATAATTCAGTTTAAGTGCCGGATCGCCAAGAAGTACAAATTTGCGGTTGTTTTCGTCCAGGCTGATGTTGTTCTTGGTAGCTACCAACAGCTCCCCAAGTGTTGGGTTGCGGCCATTGTATGGTTCGAATAAATGTTCGAAAAGTGCGCTGTTCAGCGCATCGTTTTGGTTGCTGTATACCAGGCGTACCGTAGTGATAAGTCCTATGGCGCCACCTTTGCTATTATTGATGAGCGCCTCGCCGGCAGTTTGCCCTCCGTTTTTATCAAATTTGCTGAATTCGCAAGTGGCAGTAATAAATAGCGGCAGCTTGTTGAAATTGTTGAGCTGCTGAATGTCATTCATATTGAAAATACGCTCCAGGCTCCAGTTATTGATACCGCCGTGCCCTACATAGTTTACCAGGAGGGTTCCTTTGTATATGGCATTTAGTATGGCATTATTTACATCAGGAAAGCGCGGCCCTGCGGGTGTATTGCTTTGCTGGTAGGCATCGAGGTATATTTTGTCGTAGTTGTAAACCGGATAATCTTTCCGTGCTCTCTCAGCAAGGCTTTCGGTAGAATCCAGGTGGGTGTTTCCATCCTCGTCATCTGCCACAAATGAAAGCACATTGCGCCAGTTGCCCAGGGCTGCTTTAGATTTATAGTTGATGATTTTGTTTACCACACCCATAGCTTCATCGTCTGTAGTGACAGGCAGGCGGCCTACGCCCATGTCCAGGTAGTTATTGTTATATAATATTGATCCTCCACCCTCGCCATTGTCCAGCAAACCATAAAAATCGTCGCTGCTGAAAGTAGTGGTAGGGGCAAATGACTCGTAGCTCTGGAAGGTAGGTATAAAGTTGCCGCCCTGGCCGGTGATGCCGCGCATATCGAAGCTGCCATCGCCCATAAGGCACAGGTAGCGTGGTATAAGGCTGGTATCGTTGCCGGCCCTTTCATACAACATTTTTATAAAATTCCTGATAGCACTGATATCCTGCTTGCCACTGCTGAACTCATTATAGATGTTTTGCAGGGTAACCACTTCTACAATTAGCCCATCCTCATTTCTATGGAAATCAGCCAGCTTATCGCTTGCCGCTGCGAAATAGTTATCGGGGCGGATAATAATCATATCCGGGAAGCCTATGGCATGTAGATTCTGGTTGCCCACTGTGCTTACGTACTCTGGTTCCGGCAGGGTATTTTTTGTGTAGTAGGCTACATATTCGTGCAGGGAATCTGCAGTTATTATATCGTAGGTGCTTCCATTGGCCTGGCCTGCTATGACAGGCGAAACAGGGTCTGTAATATCCAGCACCTTAATGCCCGGTGCTACGCCGGATAACTGAAATGTAACAGCTGCTGCACCATTGGCCTCGGTACTGCGGAAGTGCATTACATCTCCGGTCATCTGCAACTGCCTTTTGCAGTTTACCTCTATAAAATCTACATAAGCCGTTGCATTGCCACCCGGGTCGTAGGAGGTAAAGGAATAGGTATAAGTTGGATTGTCGGTTGCAGAACTGGCGCTGTAAACACCTCTTGATTCCCTGGCTACATTGTGGTAAGAGCCATTGCCTGTGCCATTAATCTTGTGCGTGGTTATATTGGTTCCACTTTCGGATAATTTCAGGTCAATTGCCAGTGATAAATAGGAGATGGTAGAGGAGCCCGCCACTTTAGAAGTGATTTTCTGGGGTTCTGTTTTTACCATATTGGGGAAAGAGAAGCTGAAGGTAGCTGAATTGACAGAGCTGCTCATCCTGTTGCCGAGCCATACCCTGCCCGATTCATCCAGATTGTATTGGTCGTTTTCCCTGAAGTCAAAATCATCAAACGTAGTGAGCGTTTTGGTAGATCCGCTGGCATTTGGCTTGCTGCCCAGGATATTCCGCTGCTTGTCGGTAGATATAAAATAAAAGTTTTTGGTGCTGTATAAGTGCTTGGTATGGTGAAACAGGTTGTCGTTGATATCAAATCCCCATGAGTCGGGACCCTGCGCATAAAAAAGGATATAGTCATCGGCATCAAATTTGTTGTTGCCGTTGTTGTCTATTACTTCAAGCGGTATATTGGTCAGGTCATCTACAAAGTCAGTACCTGCCGTTTCATTAAGCAATGCTCCGGGTGTGCCCCAAACAGATAGTTTGTCCAGTTGTATACCTGCCGGGTCTATTTTGAATTTTTCTTTCAGCAGCGTGTAGCTGATGCGGTAGATGCCGTTTTTTTCTACTGAAACCTTGTGCCAGTTTCCTGTGGCCAATGCAGATGCTGCTGCATAGGTGCTGCGGCTACCTCCGCGGCTGTTGTGGGCCGGCTTGGTATAATCAGTAGCTATCTGAGTGTTAAGGTCAAAGGATACAAGGCGCTCATAAAGTCCTGTGGTGGCATTTTTGCGGATGGGCAACAGATTAACAAAGGCATAAGCCTGTTTCTGGATCGTGCCTTTTCTGAAATCAATTTTAACTGTATTGGTAATTTGGGTTGTGTCGGAAATAAGGGTTTTGCTGATTGGGGTATAGACTTCATTAGACAGATTGAAGGAAATATCTGTATTAGCAGGAATCTTTACTGATTTTTTCCATACGGGGAGAAAATTATTGGCTGCATTGAGCTCTGCACCATTGAAACCGATGCCCGAAAACGCTCCTTTTAGTGAATTAAATTTTTTGGAAGCGGCATCCCATTGAATTTTTTCGTTGGATATATCCAGATAAACAGCGGAAAACAACTGCGAAGGCAATAAAAATGCTAAGAGAAACGTTTTATACATGCAGTTAAAGATATTTTTCATCACTATAAATATTGTACGATTATTTTTACCCGTCAGATTTTATAAAAACAAAGACGAGGCACTAACGGTTTACAGGTTGCTTTTATTATATGATTTTATCAAAAAAAAATTCAGAACATAAACTTACAGCCCTGCCGGACCCAAAGTTAAGCGTAAATTCAATGGTCAAAAATATAGCTTTTGTTTTAGTTAGCTTGTTAAGTGTTTGCAATATGCAGGCGCAGGACTTGCAGATGAGCCAGTTTTACTCGGCTCCGCTGTACCTGAACCCTGCCCTGGCGGGTGTGGCTTACGGTCCCAGGGTGATGCTGAACTACCGGAACCAGTGGGCCAGCCTTGGCGATGGGTTCAACGGGGGCTATACATCGTATATGATAGGTGCAGACATGCACATAGATAAAATAAGGAGTGGCATAGGGATATTGTTTGTAGGGGACCAGATAATGAATAATGTATATGCGAGCTATACTGTAAAGCTGCAGTTTGCCCCTCAATTCAAGATAAAGCGGAACCTAGCTATAAAGATAGGGGTAGAGGGCAGCTATATACACAAGAAGCTTAACTGGACAGAGCTTCAGTTCAGCGACCAGATAAATCCCTACTACGGATTTGTAGATAATAATGGTATAGCCAACCCTACAGGCGAGCAGACACCACTGAACCTAAGCACCAACAGGGGTGACTTTGGCGCAGGATTCCTGATATTTTCCCCAAAATACTATTTCGGGTTTGCCGTTAGTAATTTCATTATGCCAAAGGAAACGTTTACCACCAATGTAGAAGCGCGTACGCCTATGCGGATCGTAGGGCACTTTGGTGCAACACTTCCGTTCAAAAACCGTAGAGGTAGGTATAATGTGTATATATCACCTAATATTTTAGTGGCAAACCAAGGGAAGAATTTACAGGTAAACGGAGGTTTGCTGGTGGGTGTTTACGGCTTGTATTTCGGGCCGCAGTTCCGCTATTCGCTAAACAATCCTGAATCATTTATAGGTGTAGTGGGATTCAAGAAAGGTAAGTTCCGTATAGGTTACAGCTATGATTTTACTGTAAGCAAATTAGCCGGAAAAACAGGCGGTACGCATGAGATTTCATTTACATTTAACTGGGCAGGAGACGACAATTCGCTGATTAATAAAAATAATCGCGGTTATTTGGAGTGTCCCGGCATTTTAAACTTTTAATTTTCAAAATAGTATTTTAACTTAGCGCACTTCTAAAAATAGAAAACAATAAATGAGAAACATTTTTTCTAAGTCCCTCGCGTTGTTCATTGCATTGCCCGTAGTACTATCGGTAACGAGCTGCAAGAAAGAAAAGTCGAGTGTTACAGGTTGGAACTACAACGATTCGAAAAATGGAGGATTCGAAGTAGTTAAGTATCAAGGACAGGCAACAGGCCCGGGTTTGGTATTGGTTCAGGGTGGTACATTTGTAATGGGAAATACAGAGCATGATGTGATGTATGAATACCATAACGTACCTCGCAGGGCAACAGTTTCTGCATTTTATATGGACGAAACGGAAGTGGCAAACGTACACTACCGCGAGTACCTTTACTGGCTAAACAGAATATACGGCGCTGAGTATCCGGATATCGTAAACAAAGCAATACCTGATACATTGGTATGGCGCGATGAGCTTGCTTACAACGAGCCTTACGTAGAGTACTACCTTCGCCACCCGGCTTATAACGACTACCCGGTAGTAGGTGTAAACTGGAACCAGGCGAACGACTTCGCTTCATGGCGTAGCGACCGTGTTAATGAGCGCGTGCTTATTAACAAAGGTATATTGGTAGACAATGCCAGCCAGGCTTCTGCTGACCACTTTGATACTGAGGCTTACCTGGTAGGCTTGTACGAAGGAAGCGCAGGTAAAAAACCTTTGAAAAACCTTGACCCGAACGCATCAGGACCACGTCACGTACGTGTAGAAGATGGTATCATGCTTCCTAAGTACCGCCTACCGACTGAGGCTGAGTGGGAATATGCTGCACTTGCTTTGCAAGGCAACCAACCTGCTAAAGGCGAAGAAAGAATAGACGACAGGAAAATATACCCTTGGAACGGTACAAGTACCCGTTTCCCTAAATCGGGCCAGTGGCAAGGTGAGTTCCTTGCGAACTTCAAACGCGGCCGTGGTGATAACATGGGTATAGCAGGTAAACTGAATGATAATGCAGATATAACTGCCCCGGTTAAATCTTATGTGCCAAACGATTTCGGTTTGTTCAATATGGGTGGAAACGTAAGCGAGTGGGTATTGGACGTGTATCGCCCGATGACTACTTCAGATGCAAACGATTTCCGTACTTTCCGTGGTAACGTGTTCAAAACAAAAGTATTGGATACTGATGGCAAGCCGGTGAAGAGCGATACTACAGGTGGTCTTGTATACCGCGAGGTAACAGCTGACGAAAGCGCTAACCGCAGGAACTACCGCAGGGGTGATGTACGTAACTTCCTGGATGGCGATGAGGCTTCTCAGGTAGATTACAAATACGGTGCATCTTCATTGATAGATGAAAACAGCCGTGTGATAAAAGGTGGTAGCTGGAACGACAGGGCTTACTTCTTGTCTCCTGGTACACGTCGTTACCTAGATGCTAACATAAGCACCAATGAGCTTGGTTTCCGCTGCGCTATGGACCGTGTAGGTTCACCACAGGGTAACAAAATAAAAGGCGGTAACAATATGAAATACAAGCCTAAGGCAAAATCTAAATCTAAATAGTCAATTGACTTAAGATATTGAAAAGAGGGTAGCAGCAATGTTACCCTCTTTTTTTGTTTACAGATTATCTGCTTAATTGATAGCATGGCTTTTAGGGATTTGGGTGCCATATTCTTCCCGGCTTAATTTATTTTGAATTTCTGTACTATTTCCATAAAGTGGATTAACCACTTTGAGGCTTTCTATATATTTTGTTTTTTTAATATTTATTTTTACATTTCGTGGCTAAAAGAAGTTTACAATGGAAAAGAGTGTCTACTTGTCTGACTATAGAATTCAACTTACTGATTTGGATAAAGAGATTTTAGAAAAGGAGAAGCTGATTGCTTATGTCGAACGATCAACATGGAGAAGGATAATAATGGGATCTGTTTTTTGGTTTTTTGAAATTGCCTTGTATTTACTGGTGCTATGCTTTGTGGTGGCAGCATTTTGGTTTGATCTGACAAACCTGTTGAAAGCTGTAATAGAGGTAGAGCAGGGAACCACACTGGAATTTAAAATTTCTATAGGGGAATTACAAGCTGCCAATTTTTTGATAAAAGGAGCTTTACTTATTGTCGCAACTCTAATACTTGCCCTTGCGTTAATATTGAAAAATAACCGTAAGAATTTATTCAAACTAGCTGAGGTGTCACATTATTTATCCGAACAGGTAAACCGGGATAATGAAAGAAGGGTAAGGATTCTTGATATAATAGTAAGAACCGGTATGTAGAGAAATGATACCCCCTATCTCTGGTTAGTCTATTTTCTGCGTTAAATGAGGATTGATACAGGTACAAAAAAGGGTAGCAATTTGCTACCCTTTTTATTGTAAAAAAATACGGAATGAAATTATGGCGCTGGAGTGGCATCCGCAGGTTTGGTAGACTCTGTGCTGCCGGTGGCAGGGGTAGTTTCTGCAGCAGGAACCGGAGCAGCGGATGCCTCGGCCTCGCATTTTGCTTTCAGGTCTTTAACTCCTTGCTCATAATCTCCGCCAATGGCTTTTTCCATGCCACCCATAAGGGTCATGAATATCCTGGGTACAAAACTACTTTTGCCTGTCATGCCCCATGTTACTTTATTGCCTCCTTCGGCTGGTTCTACAGTGTAGTAAACATTCGCGGTGCTTGGGAATGGCTCAAGGAAGTCCAGTTTCTGTTCCACACGTGTATTTGGCTCAACAGCAGTAACGGTCATTTGGCCTTCGCCAACCTGTTTGTTACCCTTCCAATGGTAGGATGAACCTACTGTACCCGGTTCACCTTCGTGCACCATTTGTATATTCGGATCTTTTTTTGACCACGGGTTCCATTTTACAAATTCGTGCAGGTCTGCCACATTGCGAAATACTACTTCTGCAGGGGCATTGATTATAGCTGACCTTTCCACTTTATACTCAGCCGGTGCAAACAGCCCGATAGCAATAAGTATAACTGCCAGTACGGCTACTACAATGCCTATGATTTTTAAAACTTTCATGTTCTATGTTGTTTAGTGAATGGGAAAGGTATGATTTTTATTGTAAATGTGTTGTGGTGGTCAAAAATATTTACTCTCTGCGATGCATAAAAATGAGCGTCTTAAGAATTTTGGTGGGTCCTATTTAATCGATTGAGTTAGGTGGTAGTTGGTGTTTTGTCGCCTTTCTTGCTACAGTTGAAGCATGAGTCGTATTTATATTGCGCGCGGTGGCTAAATGCCGCTGGGCGTTCTTTGAATCAGTGGGTGTATGAAAACAGAAGATGGAATTTCAGAAACTGCAAGGTCGCGATGATGTATGCAAAGAAATAATCAAACATATGAGGCGGCAAAATGCACCACCCAACCAAACCCCAAGATTACCCAAGGTTACAGAAGCTTTTAAAAAATGTGAAGGGCTTTTTTGCAGCCCACCTAGGTGGTAAATCTTTTACCACCACCGGCATAAATAAAAAAAGGCCGGATTGCTTTCTGCAACCCGGCCCTTAAACAAAATACTGAATCGATTAATAAATCTTCAATATTCCGCGTTGCCCGGCTTCATCCGTTATCACTGCAAAATACACCTGCGATGCAGGCAATGAAGAAAGGCTAATGATTGCACGCTGTGCGGCGCTAACCTTGATATGCTGGCTGAATACTACCTGCCCAAGCACATTGTAAACATCCACATTCCTGTTCTGGCTTTTACCGCTACCAGACTGTATTACAAGAGTCCTTTCAGCCGCGTTATAGTGCATCGACACATTGTCTTTTACATCAGGCAGTGCCGTTACACTATCTTCTACGTATACAAAGTAGTAGAGCGAATCAGGGTGCTTGCTCACCTGCACTACAGATGTTGCCTTTATCCCTTTTGGTGCAGACCCTGTATTAACGGTAGGGAAAGCCATATCCTGCGCAGCCACATAATACAAAATCGTATCACCATCCGACCAGCCACCGCTCAGGCTTGCATCCAGTAGTGCTTCCCATTCACAGTTTTGCGCATTGCCATTGTGGAAGTCCATGTCCTGCTTCACAAAACTTCCGGCTTTATATTTCTTGAAATATACCACCGGCGATTTTCCCGCACTCATGTCTGTACCCTTGTTATCGGTCACCTGTATATGCAACAGTGCATCTGCACTGCGTTTCAGTGCTATAGGCGTCACCACTATCTCAGGCTCATTGGTATCTGCCTCGTGCACTACAAACGAATACAAAGTACCTGGATATATGCTCAGGTTATTTATATCCGTACCCGAGCCACCTACAGGCAATGTAGTGTATAACCCGCTTATAGTTTGCGCGGCATAGAAGTATTCAATGGTATCCAGGTCCATTAAACCGCCCAACTGGGCAGCTTTTATACTAAATACAAAATTAGTAACAGGAGGGATTGAGAATAAAACTGAACCTGCTGCTTTCGCAAAGGTGGTAGTGTGCTTCTTCCTGTAGTACACCAATGGCTTATAAAGGCCCGTATCTATTAACGTATTGCTCTCTGTATTTGCCAGGAACGGGTAGCTTGCTTTAATAATATCATCAGGCAAAACGGGGCCGGCTATTTTCAGGTATTCTGGTATTATTATCGAATCCACTATTTCATTGTGCGTGGTATTGGTTACCACAGCTGCATTGTAGTCAAAATAGATATGTGCCGTGTTGTCAATTCCGGTACCGGTCGGCAGGTTCGGCTTCAACTTTACCTTATACTGTATATACCCATGGCTGTTTGGCTCATCATGTACACTATCCGGCAACTCTATGAAAGGGAAATTAAATTTCACAACACCCTGTTCCGATACCTGTGTTACATTGGCATGGCTGCTGCCCAACACCCGAAAGCTGCTCAGGTCAAAGCTGGAGCTGAGCGTATCTATGACATACACATGCCTTGCAGGTGCATTGCCCGTATTCTGGAACCTGACGCTGTAATTCAGCCACTCTGTAGTATCCAATATATCGCCCGATGGGTATACTGTCTTGTCGTTGGGGTCATAAGAGGTTCTTACATTTGAACATAGTTTAAAATAGTTGTTTGTCGCATCATAGTCGGGGGTTACGGGTATTACGGTTACATCGAAACAAACCTGGTCACCTGCCTGGGCAGTAGAATCCACCAAAAACCACAGTATAAAATCTTGCCCGTTTCTTGCTCCGAATTCAGTTACACTCCAGGTTACCGTGTTACCATTTACAGTAGTCGGATTATTTAATCCTGCATTGCCCTGATACTGTATAGGACCGCTGTAAGTAACTTTCAACTCACCTGCGCTGCTTTTTTTGGGACACAAATCAATCTGATTTACAATTCCTGCAAGTATAGGCATCTGCACATAAAAACCAGGCCTTAGCATCGGAATATCCAAAGCACTTGCTATATCAATGGCAGAGAAATCACATGTCAGTCCAAAATCAACCGATTGTCTCAGGTAATTTGCTGAATCTATATAAGTAGCATAATACGCCGAATCAGGACACAATACTCTGTAAAAGGAAGCCAGCGTATCTATAGCTACCTCGTAGGCACCAAAAGAAAGCGAATCAAAAAAGTAAAATCCCTTTGCGTCAGTATACACCTGGTCGGCAACCGTGCCGTTCTGCATCAGGTAAACTTTAGCATTGGGCTGTCCGCGTTCTACAGTATCTCTTTTGCAATTTGCTATTACATCACCGTAAACAGTTCCCGAAATTCCAGACATTTTGGGAATAACATCACAGCCATAAACATTATTATACATATCGCATGTAGGTACAGCATTAAGTGCGGGTGTTGAAGTATAATTACAATAGGGATATGGAGGGGGAAGGCACTGTATTCCGGTATTTGAATAATTCAGGTTGTAAGAAGTTACGGGAGAAAATCCTGAGATACATTGCAGATTTGGATTATTGTGGCAATCCAGTACTGATATTCTGTCGGGCAAATCCAATTTACCTGTTATATTATTATTATAGCATAAAAATTCCTCCGCAAAATGAATATTTGTAATAGAAGTAATACCGTTATTGGAGCAGTTAAATCGGTTAGGTGCCTTACTGCCAAAAACAGCTTTGTAATCTACGTTCCCTGCAATCAGGTTGGAATCTATAAAGAAATTAACGATGAAAGTGCAGTTACTTCTGCATTCCATCTTTGTTATTCTATTATTGCCACAATCCAGATATCCATAGTTTCCTTTAGGTACTCTTGTCAGTTTATTTCCACGGAGATGCAGGGAATGACCGCCATTATATGAAGTATAAAAATCAGGCATTGAGTCAAGCTCATTATAATCCAGCAAAATCCCTGATATTGTAAAAACACTATAAGAGTAGCTGCTGTAGTAAACCCAGTCAAGCATAAACTTTTTCATAGCGTTATGTGACATATTCAGAACAGCCAGCCCTCTAAGCTCATATCTCAGGGTAAATGTGTCTATTTTATTGTAGCTCAAGTCGAGATACTTGCTACCGGCATTATACAGTGCCTCGTTAGGGAACTCTGTAAGGTTATTATGAGATAAATTCAAGCGCTGAAATGGATTGGTAAGTGTTGAACCTCCCTTTATATACTTAATGCCAAACACATCAATCAGGCCAAGATTAGACAGATTAAGGTCAGTGGCTTTTATGTAAACTTTTTTTGCCTTGGTAGTATCGAGTTGATTCCCTATCATACAGGTATCATAACCATGAGTACGCATCCATGTGGCCAGGTTTGGGTCGGGAATAGTTATATACTGTGCCTTGCTTTCAGTAAAAGAAAAGCCAATAATTACAATTACAAGCAGCAGCCTGTGCAGTAGTGATTTTTTCATTATGTAGAGTTATTTCTATACAATAATAAAAATAAAAACAGAACCCCTGCCCGGATAAGATAAACCGCTCAGCCATCCCTTTACCCCTATCAAATTAAATTCTGCGCTAATAACTGTTTGAAATTCCATTTATTTTCATCAAATTCACCATAAATATCCATCGATGAGAGTTGTTTTAGCCTTAGCGCCTGTTTGGGACTCTGTAACCCCCCACCTGGCAATGGCTTTTTTGAAAGCCAGCATAGAGAAAGCAGGTCACGAGTGCAGGTGTATCGACTTTTCCATACAGTTCCGCCCCATCATGGTTTCCGTGCTGGGCGATGTGAATGCAGACAAGCACATAAAAGAAAACCCCAAGCTGTACAAAAGCTGGGCAAAGCAGATAGTAGATGAAAAACCCGACATAGTTGGTTTTAGCATATTGGGCTCCAACCTCAGCAATACCGTGCTGGTAGCGCAGGAGGTGCGCAAGCTCTTGCCAAACGTCATGATCGTTTCCGGCGGGCCGAGCCTTACAAGCGAAAACAAGGAAGTGGTGATAACCACGCTACAGTTTTCCAACTTTGTGATAGAGGGCGAAGGCGAGGTAGCCATAGTAGACTTCATAGAGTGCTACAAAAACAAGGGCGATTTTACCAAGCTGAAACAGATGTGGATGAAAGACGAGCGCGGTGTTATATCCTACACAGGCCCGGCTCCTTTGCAGAATATCGACAATATCGCTTTCCCGGATTTTACCGACTTCGACCGCAAGCTATACCCATCACCAAACAAGCTGCCGTTATTGTTTTCCCGTGGCTGCATACTCAATTGCAACTATTGCGAAAACAAATGGAACCACCTGACACAGCGCTCCCGTACAGGTAGCAATGTGTTCGAGGAGCTTAAATTCAACGTAAAGAAATACGGCATCACAGAATACATGTTCAATGATGACTCGCTGATATCTTCCAAAACAATGAGGCAGATGAATGAATATGCCGACTTGGTACTGGCCGAGGGGCTGGTAATGCCATGGAGCGTTTACGGCACCCGTGTAGAGAGGCTG
>DLGO01000152.1:0-40828 GCA_002482725.1 Bacteroidetes bacterium UBA7692
ATATATCGCCTTCATGTATATCGGGCACTTTAAGTGAATCGTTGCCAGGGTCGCTGGCCAGGGTAGCACCTACGGTAAACAGCCTATCCTGAATTTCTTTCAGCAGCTCGCGCTGCTTTTCGTCTGTAAGCACATCGCGCACCAGGCCCACGTAGGAGTTCAGTTCATCTACCGTGCCATACGACTCTATGCGCAGCGCACTCTTCATTACGCGTTTGCCGCCAAACAAAGATGTTTCGCCTATATCTCCAGTCTTGGTATATATTTTCATGGTGCTTGCAGTTTAAGTATTAACGCTCTTGCAGGTGGCTTACGGGTTCGTTTACCTGATCGGTTTCTATCAATCCATCACGCAGCCTTAGTATGCGGCGGGCATGGCGGGCTATATCCTCCTCGTGTGTCACCAGAATTACCGTATTGCCCTTGTTATTTATCTCTTCAAATATGTTCATGATCTCGTAGCTGGTCTTGGTGTCCAGGTTACCTGTAGGTTCATCGGCCAGTATTATAGATGGATTGTTGACCAACGCACGCGCTATGGCTACACGCTGGCGCTGCCCACCCGATAGCTGATTGGGCTTATGATCCATACGGTCCTTCAGACCTACCATTTCCATTACCTGCTCTGCACGCTCTTTGCGCTCTCTGGCGCCTAAGCCTGCATACACTAATGGCAGGGCAACATTCTCTAAAGAGGATAACCTTGGCAACAGATTGAAGGTCTGAAATACGAACCCAATTTCCTTATTCCGCACAAATGCCAGTTCGTCATCGGTCATCTGGCTCACCTCCTTGCTGTTTAGTACATAAGAGCCCGAGCTAGGCGTATCCAAACAGCCCAAAATATTCATGAGCGTACTTTTGCCCGAGCCGGAAGGGCCCATAAGCGCTACGTACTCGTTTTTATTGATGGTAAGGGATACGTCTTTCAGCGCAGCAATAATCTGCGAACCCATGTCGTATTCCTTTTTTATATGCTTAATGGATATTACTTCGTTCATACTGCTGTATTTGTAGGTTAGTTGGCGGCCAGTCTGGCAAGGCAGGTGTTGTGTACCAAATCTATTTCGCTGATAACTGCATCATAGTGCTCATCTTTCATAGGCAGGTAATGGCAATCTACCTGGTCTTCGAACTCTTTCCAGCCATTGCCCTTAACCGTATTGCAGATAATAGCCAATGGCTTTGCAGCACCGGATGCGCGGTAGTTGCGGTAAGTAGAATCAAGCGAATCGAAGTCATGCCCATCTGCCTCAAATACTTCGAAGCCAAAGGCTTCCAGTTTCTTATCCAGTGGGTCCAGCTTCATTACATCTTCTGTTCTGCCGAAGCCCTGCAGGCGGTTGCGGTCTACCAGCCATACCACATTGGTTAATTGGTGGTGCGCTATAAACAATGCGGCCTCCCATGTGCTACCCTCGTTTATCTCACCATCGCTGGTGATACAGAATACCTGCTTGTTGTTCTTTTTCAGTTTTGCCGCAAGGCCAAAACCTGCTGCAAGACCCAAGCCGTGGCCCAGGCTACCTGTGGCAAAAGGTATACGCTTGATCTTATTTGCAGGCGGGTGCGCCGCCAGGTAAGTATCGTTTTTGTAGAAAGTGGCAATATCGGCATCTGACAAAATACCTTCCTCTGCCAAAGTGCTGTACAACACTGCCGCAGCGTGTCCTTTGGATAGCACCACTTCATCTTTATCGTCCATCCAGCCGAAGCGGGTAATGGTCATCATTTCTGCGCAGGAAAGGGAACAACCTACGTGCCCTGCATTGGCGGCCTTATACATACCCAAAAAGCGTTTTTTGATGCTTTGGGCTTTGCCTAAAAGGTCGCTGTGTTTTTCTATACTAAGCATGTGTGCAAGATAAGAATTTTGGTTGTGTGCAAGTTGGGGTAAACCCTTGTTACACCAGCCTACAACAATTTTTAATACTGCTCCTCTGAATTAGGAAAATCGCTGCGCTTAACATCAGTAACATAAGCGGCAACGGCTTTTTCAATTTCTTCAGACAAGTTTACATACTGGCGCAGGAATCTGGGCTTAAACTCTTTGGTAATGCCCAGCATGTCGTGGCTTACCAATACCTGCCCGTCTGCGCTACCACCGGCACCAATACCAATAGTTGGAATAGTAAGTGCTTTGGTCACTTTTTCGGTAAGGTTTGCAGGTATTTTCTCCAACACCAGGGCAAAGCAGCCCAGCTTATCCAGCAGCATGGCATCGTCTATCAGCTTTTGCGCCTCCTGCTCTTCTTTGGCGCGCACGGTATAGCTACCAAACTTATAGATACTTTGCGGTGTAAGGCCAAGGTGGCCCATAACAGGGATACCAGCGGTAAGGATACGCTCGACCCCTTCTTTTATTTCTGCTCCACCCTCCAGCTTCACGGCATGTGCGCCGGACTCCTTCATGATGCGGATGGCACTTTCCAATGCGAGGCGCGAATTTCCCTGATAGGTACCAAAAGGTAGATCTACCACTACCAAAGCACGGGTAACTCCACGCACCACACTGGTAGCATGGTATATCATCTGGTCAAGGGTAATGGGCAAGGTAGTCTCGTGACCTGCCATAACATTACTGGCAGAATCGCCTACCAATATCACATCTATACCCGCTGCATCTATGATGCGCGCCATGGAATAGTCATAAGCGGTAAGCATAGCTATTTTAATCCCCTTGTCCTTAAAGTCCTGAAGGGTTTGTACGGTTATCCTTTTAATCTCTTTGTGAACAGACATGTTCTATTTGTTTTTATACTAAAATGCTGAATAAATTACGGGCGGTCTATAACTGCCAGGGTAAGGCGGCTAACGCAAACGAGCTTGCCATCTTCTGTTTTTATCTGAATATCCCACACATGCGTGCTGCGGCCCACATGTATCGGGCGTACTGTACCAACCACATAGCCACTGCGCACGGAGCTTATGTGGTTTGCATTTATCTCAAGCCCTACCACTATTTTCTTTTCAAGGTCTACACAAAATGAGCCTGCCACACTGCCCAGCGTTTCTGCCAATACGCAGGAAGCGCCACCATGCAAAATACCATAAGGCTGGTGCGTGCGGGTATCGACCGGCATGCGCATTACGATGAAGTCGTCGCCTATTTCCAGGGTTTCTATACCCAGGTGGTTAGGTAAGCCTCCTCCCCTGCTGCCATTCAATAGTTCCAGTGTAGGGGTTGTTTTCCAGATTGCCATTTACTTGCTTTAAACCGTAAAGATTTTGTTTTTATTCGATATTGTAAGGACGAACTACCACCTTACTTATTTTTCGTTCCAGATTTTGGCAATCGCTGCCGCGTAAATACCTGCGGTTTCGGTGCGAAGACGCGCCTTGCCAAGTGTTACGGAAGTATAACCTGTTTCTTTTGCCAGTGCAATTTCCTCTTTGGTAAAATCGCCCTCGGGACCTATGAGCATGATAAAGGGTTGTGATTTATAGTTACCCTCCAGCGTAGATATATCTACGGTAGAATCTTCGAGGTGTGCCATCAGCCCATTGGGATTATCTTTCAGGAAAGCTGAGAGCGAAACTGAAGGGTTCAATTTCGGCAACTGATAACGGAGCGACTGCTTGCAGGCACTCAGTATCACCTTTTGCAGGCGATCGGCCTTTACCTCTTTGCGCTCGCTGCGGGCGCAGATGATGGGGGTAATTTCTGCAACGCCGAGCTCTGTAGCTTTCTCCAAAAACCATTCGTAGCGCTCCATTTGCTTGGTTGGCGCTATGGCTATGTGCAACAAAGTGTTGCTGCCCGAGTCTTCCAACTGGTCCTTTACATGAACGCTAACTTCGCGCTTGCCTACGGCCACCACCACAGCATGGAATGCCGAGCCGGTGCCATTAAAGACACGGATGGTTTCACCTGCTTTTATTCGCAGAACATGTGCGGCATGATGCGCTTCCTCTTCATTGAGTTGAATAAGGGCATTGACAGCAGCATCCGGCGCGTAAAAAATGTTCATCTATACTTTTCTAAAGCAAAGATGATGAAATATACAATCGTAACAAGCGTTATTCATTTTCATGAGAAAAAACCTGCTCGCCCTCTCTATCCTTTTGCTGGTAGCTTGTGACTACCAGGCGCAAACGCCTGTACCAAGCCTGAATAAGGAACGCACCAAGACCAAGGCAACTAATGCACTGACCTTTTGCAAGGAGCACAAATACAATACGCAATTTTGCATACTGGTTGACATGAGCCTGCATTCGGGTTTGAACCGAATGATAGTATGGGATTTTGCTAAAGACACTATAGAATATGCCTGCCCTGTGAGCCATGGCTGCTGTGGTAATCCGTGGGGTTTTACTTTATCGAAAAACGCAGCACAATTCAGTAATAAGGATGGCAGCCACTGCAGTGCCTTGGGCAAATACAAAATAGGCAGCAGGGGCTACAGTAACTGGGGTATACACGTAAACTACCTGATGCACGGACTGGAAAAAAACCAACAATGCTGCACTGGCGAGACAAATAGTGTTGCACTCGTGGGAAGAAGTAAAAGATACCTCATGCTATCCACAGGGTACACCAGAGGGATGGGGTTGCCCTGCTGTATCTAACAGCAGCATGAAGTACATAGATGCCAAGCTAAAGAATGAGAAGGTGCCAGTGCTGATGTGGATATACAACTAAATGCTACCTGATATTCATGGCGTTCAGCTTTTTCTGGTAGGCGCGCGCTACCTTTAGCTGGTCGTCGTAGTTGGAAGAGAATATGGAGTAGCCGCTCATATCGGGGTTAGCACAGAAATAGAGGTAGTTGGTACTCTCGGCATTCAGTACAGCATCTATAATGCTTTGCTTGGGCATATAGATAGGACCCGGAGGCAGGCCAGTATTCTTGTAAGTATTGAAAGGCGACTCCACATCCTTGTGAAAGTTGGTAACTCGGCGCGCATCGAAATCGCGGGTAGCGTAAACCAGTGTAGGGTCGGCCTGTAGCGGCATGTTGATGCGCAACCTGTTGAGGTATACACTGGCAACAGTTGGCGCCTCCTTGGTTTTCATCACTTCCTTTTCTACTATGCTGGCCAGGGTAATCACTTCTGTCTTGCTCATTTTCAGCGCAGCTGCTTTCGCCAGGCGGGCAGGCGTCCAGAATTTCTCATTGGCTTTGGTCATTTTCTTCATGAAGCCATCAAAAGATGTGTTCCACCAAAACTCGTAGTTATCTGTAATGAAATGGGTTAGTATCGTATTGGTATCAAGGCCAAGCGAATGGGTGAATGAGTCGCTGAACAGCTTCTCTGCTACATCGGCAGAGTCGAGCTCCAGGGTGCGGCCCACCAGCGAAGCAAAGTCCTCTTTAGTACGGATATTATAAATAACCAACTGAACAGGCTCCTGTATGCCTGCGCGCAGCATGTTTACTATCCGGCGGTTGTTCATCCTGGAAGTAAATACATAATGGCCCGACTTAACTGCCGCAGGGTATTTCTTCAACTCTGCCACCAGGCCAAAGCTCCATGTGTTTTTAATGATGTTCTTTTCGGCCATCAGTTGCAATACATCGGAGTAGGTAGAGCCTGTAGGTATATTCAGTACAATGCGCTTTTCGGCATTGACGTTTGGCGCAAGAAAAGCAGTATAGCCAACAAAGGCACCAGCAACAGCACCAACCAATAATAACAACAGGATTATATTCCGCAACGCCTTCATACAGCTAATATATACTTTGGACGATTACCTGTACTTCCAATCGAAGAACTTATCATAAACCTCTACACCGGTCTCGTTTAGTAGAATAGACAAGTTGCCCTGCGACACTACGGAAGCAGACATTTTGGTGGTCTTGATATCGGATAGCAGTTCAGGCTTAGCTATAAATGCATTGTAATACTCCATAGCAAGTTCAGCACTTTTGAATATGCGGACCACGAGCAGTTTCCGGTCTGTGTCCAATACTATCTGCCGCACGGTAAGCTTATTGGCAGCAAACAACTCTGCATTAAAGGTATTGAGTTTGGCAATTGCCGCGCTCACCATTTGTGTCGTCACTGTGGCATCGTTCAGGTATACAATTAACTGGTGCTGCGCATTTGGCTCATACTTATAGGGCGAAATAACTGTATCGGGCTTGGCGGGCTTGGGGGCAACCACTACTGCGGGTACACCCTTCTTTCCACCCGTTGTATCTACTACACCTCCTTTAGTAACAACTCCACCTTTCTTTGACGTATCGGCTGCAACACCCTGTACCGTATTAAAGGTCATGGTATCTACTCCATTTTTACCATTCTGCAATTGTTGCATAATGGCCTGTGCCTGTGCGGATTTTTGCTCGTCAGTTAAGTTCTGCAACCCTGCTTTCGCATTCATTGAATCGCGCAGGGCACGGGAGGTATCTTTGCTCAAGTCTACCATAGGCAATGACGATTTATTAAGGTCGGCAAGCAATTGCTCCGCCGTTGTCTTTACCTGTGCATCGTCTGTTTTAGCTACTATTTTATTCAGGGCCTGTGTGTAATCCTCGAGCCTGTTCTCTTTAGCCAGGATAAGGGCATTCAGCAAATCGAACTTGCCTTTCAGGGTATTTGGTTTAAAGCGCACATCGGCCATCAAAATCTTATCGGAAGCAGATGCTAAGGCACCGCTCATATAATCTGTATAGGTGCTGGCGTAGTAAGTATTGATCGCATTCTCCTTTTCGCGCTCCTGCTCCAGGTAGTTGGCATTCTGCAGCAATGCAGCAATCTTGCTATCGGGGTATTCGCTGATAATGCGGTTGCGGTATTCCTCTGCCCTGCCTGTGTTCTTGGTATAGTTATTGGCTATCAGGTATATATTATAGTATGTCTCAAGGGATAGCCTGTGCTTGGCATAGCGGCGGTTCAGGTCATCGAAAGCGTTAAGCGCCTTACGGTAGTTTTTTAGCTCGTCCTTATATATTGTACCTATAGAATATAGTGCACCAATGATCTTATCATCAGAAGCTGCCATAGCTTCGGAGGTAGCAGGTATACTTGCCAATAACTGCTCCTCCTCGCTAAGCGATTTTTGATCAGTACCTTTTGTACCTGCTGCCGGTTTTTTAGCACCTGCTTTTGTAGTATCGTCTGTAGCTGCGTTTACGTTTGCTTCTTCTTCACCACCAGAGGTTGAGCCCTTATTGCTGCGGCGCCAGTTCTCTTCGTATTTGCGTTTGCCCCAACGCTTCAGGAAGTCGTTGTAGCCCATAGCGCGTGATGAAGTATTGTAAAAGTAAAAGCTGGAAGTGGTAGCCGGTGCAGGTACTCCATTTGCCGGCGCAGGATTAGTATTGCCTTTGTCAAACTGATTTTTGGAATCATTGATAGCATTATTTGCTTCCTCTTCAGCTTCGCGTTTTTTCTCTATTGATTTCCTTACGAAAGCCTCGCGGTCTTCCTTCGACATTTTTCCCAGCTTTTGAACGCTGTCTTCGTAAGCTACTATTTTCAACTGCTCTACCAGGCGGGTCAATACCTTATTGCGGGTATCTACGCTTTCGAACTCCGGAGCCTCCTTGCTCATTACAGTAAGGGAACTATCGTAGTAGCCGTGCGATTTTTCGTACTGCTCATCCTCGTAGTCCATATCACCCAACTTTTTGTAGCTAAGCGCCTGTTGTTCGGTATTGGAAGTGCTGTTGCGGATAGACTTGATGAAGTTTTTGCGGGCAGAGATACGGTCGCTTTCGCTCAGGTTTATTTCACCCAGCTCATAATATATCTGGTCGAGGTAGTCTTTGAACTTGCCATCACGCGACATTTTTACCAGCAGGGATTTAATCTCTGCCGAAGAGCCACCACCTTTGCGGCCAAGGTTTGCCTTGCGTATCTTGGCATAGAACTCCATATCGTAGTTAGGACGCAGCTTCAATACTTTTGAGTACTCAGCAGAAGCGCGGGCATAATCGCCACGGGCTTCGTAGCATTGGGCCAAAACGAAGGTAGGGCGTGTTTTTATGCGCTTCTTCTTTTTAGCCTTTACCAGGAATTTCTCCAAAGGAGCAATGGCAGAGCTGTAATTTTTATTCCTTACATATATATCTGCCTCTGTAAGCAGTAGCTCTTTATCATAATCCTGATAGAACCTGTTATCAGCACGGGCAAAAGCCACTACGGCTTCTGCTTCTGTATATTTTTTCTGCAGGGTGTATGTTTTGGTCAACCATATCAAAGCCTCGGAGCGCGACGACTCATGAATCCAAAGCGAGCGCTTGGGGCGATTGTCTATAGGCTTCAGGGCGGTGCTTCCGTCTTTATTCTTTATGGTTTTGTACTCCGGCTTTTTCTTGCCTTTTTTCTTTTTAACCTTAACCGCGTCATTGTATTTTTTTCCACGGTCCTTTTGTACCGCTATATAATCAACCCCGTCTTTGTACTTGGTCGAGATGAATTTGAAGGTTTGGGCGGCTTTGTCGTAGTCGGCTTTCAGGTAGCTGGCCTTGCCTATAAGCAGGAAGTGGTCGTCGCTATAGTTGGCATAAGGATGCAACTGGATGGCCTGGGTACTGCGCTTGATGATATCATCGGCATCGCTGGCATAAGTGGCAGACTCCTTGCTATCGCTGTAAGTAAAAACAGGGATTACCTCCTTGAAATTGTCCTTATGGCCGGCATCCAGGGTTTTGAAAGCGGCTTTCATCTTTTCGCTGGCATTGTAGTAAGCATTATAACGCGACGTAAGGTCGTGATAAGCCTGCTTTCCCAATGGCGCATGGTTTGTGGTGCTGCACGAATAAGTGCAAAACAACAGCACAATGATTAAAAACGGGTATATGACCTTAAAAATTCTCAACTAATTTCAATTTATATCAAGCTAATAAAACGGTATCCGCCAAAAATATTTTATTTCGCCAAATAAATAGCGTGCTTTTCGCACTACATGGCAAAACAACGTACAACAAGAAATACGAATTTACGAAGCAAATTCCGCTTTGTGGTATTAAACGATGAAACGTTTGAGGAGAAGTTTGCGCTTGTGCTTACCCGCCTGAACGTTTGGCTGTTCCTAAGTACCGTGGGAGTAGTGATGGTGGCGCTGACAGCCAGCGCTATTATATATACGCCTTTAAAATATTTCATACCGGGATTCGGGGATTATAACTACCGCAGCCAGATATTAAACCTTGAATTTCAGGCAGATTCGCTAGAAAAAGCCATGGCAAGCAGGGAGGTATGGTTAGAAAATGTTAATAACGTAATCTCCGGCAAAAGTGATTCTATAGAGACACCGACTCCCGAATTGCCAAAAGACTACGACCCCGACCTGAAAAACAAACTGGGAGAAGTATCGGATGCTGAGAAAAACCTGCGTAAGGAAATGGAGGAAAAGGAAAGCTTTTCGCTAAGCTATGATGCCTCAACTATAAACCAGGACCTGGAAGAATTGAAGCAATTGCACTTTATATCGCCTGCCAATGGAGTGCTGAAAGATGCATATAGCCCTGAGAAAGAGCAATATGGCATAACGCTGCTGTGCCCTAAAGACGAACCTGTAAAGGCGGTATACGATGGCACCATAATTGGAAGCGGCTACTCGTTAGAGACCGGCTACTATATAACTGTGCAGCATGCCAACGACCTGATAAGCATATACAAGCACTGCGGTCAGCTACTAAAAAAGCCGGGCAATGCGGTAAAAGCAGGTGAGGCGATAGCCATAGTAAACAATGCAGGTAGTGGCGACAAGGGTCCAATTGTAGGCCTGGAGCTATGGAGGAGCGGCAGACCCGTGAACCCGACATTGCTGATGGTAATACAGTAGAAAGACCTGCTAAAAGCAAGTAAAAATAGTTCATTTTAACACGTTGCCATGCGATTCTGATTATAGAGTTAGCTGATAATCAGAAAATTGCACTATATTAGTTGATTCAAAAAAGCAAACACAGGAAATATGTTTGGTAAAAAAGATGCAAACCAGGACAAGCTGGCCGTACAAAAAGCCATGACCATGATAGGCCAGGGTACGAGTGTACAAGGCGATATGGCTTCTGATGGAGATATACGTGTAGATGGTGGCGTAAAAGGTGCACTCAACTCGCGCTCCAAAATAGTAGTAGGCAACACAGGTACTGTAGAGGGAGACCTATACTGCCAGAACGCTACCATAGAAGGAAGGGTAAAAGGCAACATACATGTGCAGGAACTGCTGATACTATCGAAGACGGCTTTTGTAGATGGCGACATACTCATGAAAAAACTGGTAGTGGAAGAAGGTGCGCGCTTCAATGGCAAGTGCAGCATGGCCGCCGTTAGCAAAAGTTATGAGGCCGATAAGACAATGGCAAAGGTTGGATAACAACTTTTGCTCCCTGGAGCGGTTTAATATTTAAAAGAGAATTATGCAAAGTGCGTGGATTAAATATTCGACCCTCGGGATAGAAATGGCAGTGACTATAGGCATAGGTGCCGGATTGGGATATTGGGCAGACAGTCATTTTGAAAGCCCGAAACCATACTACACCATATTGGGATGCCTTATTTTTTTAGCAATAGCCCTGTTCAGGGTCATCAAAGTTTTTTTAAAGAAAGATGCGTAGGTTCCTTATTATACTGTTGAGCGCTGTGGGTGCATGTGCTGCTATTATATTGCTGGTGGCTCATAATACATCGTTGCTGTTCAATTTTGAATCCTTTACCTGGCTTAGCCTGGCATTCCTTTCGGTGGTGACATTTGCGGCATACATGCTGCTGAACCGGGCCGTAGCCATGAAAAGCCAGGCCCACTTCACTTCATTTTTTGGCGCAGCGCTGGCTATAAAGGTCTTCCTGTCGCTGTTGTTCCTGTGCTACTTTATTTTTGTGCAGCCCATAGGCGACAAGCACTTTATTTTCCCTTTCTTTATCATGTACTTCCTGTTTACGGGCGTGCTGATGACACAGTTCTATACACCGAGAAAAGACAAATAGGCTTTTCTGATTGACTAAACCAAGATAATGCAGACCTTCTCCCCTACCGAAGAGAACTATATAAAGGCGATATACCACCTGTCGAAAGGCAAAGAGACCGTAGCTACCAATGCTATAGCTGAGGCTATGGAAACAACGGCTGCCTCGGTAACGGATATGCTGCGCAAGCTGAACGACAAGCAGATAATAGACTATACCAAGTACAAGGGCGTATCGCTAACCACAGAGGGAAGGATAATAGCCACCCAACTGGTGCGCAAGCACAGGCTGTGGGAGGTGTTCCTGAAAGAGAAGCTGGGATTTGCATGGGATAAGGTGCACGATATAGCAGAGCAACTGGAGCACATACGCTCGGAAGAACTGACCGAAAGGCTGGATGGCTTTTTGGGCAACCCGAAATTTGACCCACATGGCGACCCTATACCTGATGCCAAGGGCAGGATACACACACAGAACTACAAGCTGCTATCGGAAGTAAGCGAGGGCGAGCAGGTTGTGGTAGTAGGTGTAAAGGATTCGTCGGCTAAGTTCCTGAACTACCTGGACAGCCAGAAAATAGCCTTGGGCTCTAAGGTGCAAATGGAGCAGAAGGTAGAGTTTGACAACTCTGTGAAGGTAAAGATTGGCGATACCAATACAATGATATCGGATATGGCGGCGAGTTTGATATTGGTGATGTAGAATCGGAATTTATTCTTCCTCTCAATAACCATCACAAGTAGATACTTGCCATAGACATAAACTCAAACCAACACAACCAACTGAAAAACAATCTATAACAAGCCATATACCCGTCTTTTTTATCACAAAAGGTGTGGAATCCGCATGGAAATTAAGTGGCGATAATTCATCTTTACATAGGTAAAAATTGTTTTATCAGTTAAATACTAATACTATGAAGAAAAATCTACTCTCGGGATTGCT
This sequence comes from Bacteroidetes bacterium UBA7692, assembly GCA_002482725.1. GTDB lineage: Bacteria > Bacteroidota > Bacteroidia > Chitinophagales > LD1 > UBA7692. The sequence goes on from DLGO01000152.1 coordinate 11,809, forward strand.
TTTGCTGGGTGCTTTTGCGGTGAATGCACAGCTGACTTTTACAGAACTGGTGTGCAATACAGGTGGCGATTCACGACCGGAACGCATGGCGGCCATTAATGGCAAGGTATGCTTTTCGGCAAAGGACTCTGCGCATGGCAAGGAGCTTTGGGTAACGGATGGCTCACAGGCCAACACAAAGCTGCTGATGGACATAAACCCGGGAACAGGCAACTCAAATATTGTAACATTTACAGAGTTTAATGGCAAGCTATACTTTAACGCCAACGACGGCACACATGGTGCAGAGCTATGGGTGACAGATGGCACAGCGGCAGGCACTATACTTCTGAAAGATATAAATACCGGTTCGACACAGTCGTACCCTTACTTTTTTGCAGAATATAATGGCGCGCTGTACTTCAGCGCATCGGAAGCTGCCCATGGCAACGAACTATGGAAGACAGATGGTACAACAGCCGGCACACAAATGGTGCAGGATATAAACCCGGGTACTGCAGGTGCGGCTGTTAGTTCGCTGGTAGTGCGCGGCGGCAAGCTATACTTCCGGGCGACTGATGCTACGCATGGCTCGGAGTTGTGGCAAACCGATGGTAGCACGGCTGTAATGGTTTTAGATATTAATACAGGTATTGGAAGCTCATCGCCTTCATTGAGTACCGTTGACCTGGGCGATGGCAATCTATATTTCACTGCAAGTGATGTTACCTACGGCAACGAGCTATGGAAAACAAACGGAATAACTACCACCATGGTAAAAAATATCAATCAGGGTCCTGTTGGCTCCAACGCAAGCAACTTTGTGGATTTTGGCGGTAAGCTATACTTCAGCGCCGATAGTGCCGGAGTGGGCAATGAGCTATGGGTAAGCGATGGCTCGGCAGCAGGCACCAAAATGATATTGGATGTAAATTCAGGGGCAGGGGATTCCTATCCTGCTTACCTTACTGTGTTCAATGGCAAGCTATTCTTCAGCGCAGTGTCGGATGCTAATGGCAGGGAAACATGGACAACTGATGGAACCGCAGCCAATACCACCTTGTTCAAAGATATAAACCCGGGTACCACAGGTTCCGGTTCTGCATACTATACCATTTTTGACTCCAAGCTGTTTTTCAGGGCAACCGCCAATGCTACCGGCGCACAGCTATATCAGTCTGATGGCACTGTGGCAGGTACACAGGCAATATCCCCCGCCAATGCTACTGAAGCTGACCCGCTGGGCCTGGGTACGCTTTTTATCGGTGGCACTGTGATAAACGGGGCAATGTACTTTGCTGCGAACTATAATTCAAATGGCGAACAGCTATGGAAGCTGGCAGATGGTTCTGTAGGCATTAGCGAAGCTGAGCTGAACAGCCGCGTAAAAGTGTACCCGAACCCGGCAACAGATATGGTACAGATAGAGCTAAGCAATAATGCAGAAGGTACCATAAGCCTGACCGACAATAGTGGAAAAGTGGTATATACCACTACTGTGCAATACAACGAAACAAGCAAGCAAATATCACTGGCAGACCTGGCACAAGGCATCTACTACCTGCAATACAGGAGCGAAGGGCTTATCAGCAATAAGAAAATAGTAAAGTATTAAGAAGCTGTTTAGATTCATCTCAATAAATTGTTTATGGCTCTTTTCAGCTGCAACTTCATCAGGTTTTATTGCCAGAGAAGCTCCACTATGGCTGCAAAAACCTTCTTTGTTTCGCTAGAAAATAGCCTATAAACAATATTACCAGTTAAATCAAAACAACTTCTAACCAAACAATAAATCAAAAACGAAGTATATGAAATCAATTTTACACAACAAGACCATACCATTGGCTATAGCACTGGTAGCTTTTATTTTCTCTTTTGCAGATGGCTATAGCCAAAGCTGCAAACCGGACTCCTCTATATTCTTCACCTATGTATCTGGTACTCAAATAAGGGACAAGAGCACAAAATCGGTATATGCATACAATGCAAAGGGCGAAACCAGCAAGCAATACCTATATACCTGGAACGACTCTATGAACGACTGGGAGAAGTGGAGAGTTTGGGACAACACATATACACCTGCCGGCAAACTGGCCAAAATGGTGGATAGCTTCTGGATAAACAATGGCTGGAAAGCATATTACATAACAACCTACCAATACAATGCAAACGGCAGCGTGTCTCAGAAACTGGAGCAAAGGTGGGATGATAACACCAGCACATTCATCAATAACTATAAAGAAGATGTGGCATTTAATGCAAGTAACGATACATCGCAGATACTGCGCCAGGAGTGGGACAACAATACATGGAAAAACAAATACAAGATAGACTACAACTACAGCCTGGACACACTAAAAAGCAGGGAACTAAAAGTATGGAATGCAAGCAATGCATGGGAGAAAACATGGTTTGAAGAATTGATTTACAATAACCGGAACCTTGTAGGAAACATGAACTTTTTCCGGGCGAATGCGGGAAAAACCGCCTACGATAAAAACCAAAGAACTTCTTATACTTATAATTCCCTAGGAGCATTGATTGCAACCTATACGGAGGATTATGATGCTTTCAATCTGGCATGGGTAAGTAAAAATTCTGCCTCGTATACATTTACCACCGATAACTGTATGAAAATAAACAGCTATGCAACATCGGGTGTAGGCGCTACCAGTGAAACCGAGTACTACTATAGTGCCGGTGTGAATGGTGTGGAGGAGGTTAGTGCAAATTCCTTGCACGGATACCCGGTACCGGCAAGCAATACCTTTACTATAAAAGCTGATCAGGATATTGACCCAAGCACAGTGATGATAGCCAATGCAATAGGGCAGCTAATGCCTGTAGAGTTTACAGCTAAGCAGCAAAACAGCATATCTGTAAATGTACAGAACTACCCTGCTGGTGTGTACTTTGTACAACTTGGTAATGCAAAGCTGCGCTTTGTAAAACAATAGTATAGTACGGTTAAAAATTTGATGATGAAAGGAGCCTCGGACGATTGTTCGGGGCTTTTTACAACTAGGCGTTGTAACTAACTTATATTCAATGTTATACTAAATTAGCATTACCCTTATTATGCAATAAAATCTCTGCTGCAAAATCAGAATAACTATTTAATATTTCATTTCTGATTGGTCCAAGTGAAGTGAAGGAGTTAGCAACCACATAATCTATCATCTTCGGAGGCACCAAATTCTCAATATGATTATCTCTAAGGACCTTAGTAATTTCTTTTTTGCTTCCTTTTTTAATTAATACATGCAACTCCTTATAGATGAAAGAAAAAATTTCAAAATTCTTAAATGGAGAAATTATAGCAATATTGGAGTATCTCGGGTTACTCTGAGAATTTGTGTTTATCGATAATACTCTAGAAAACGGTTCAATGGGATAATACCAAATTCTTGATCCAGTTCTATAATCCCTAGGATCAATAAAAAAATATTCTTGTAAGTCCTCAATCTCAACACTTTGATCTTTCACGGATTTAGATCGCTTCAATATATAAAAACTAGGAAGACTTCGGAAACCTGAAATTTTCTTATTAAATAATTTATCTATTTGAAATCCATAACTAAAATATAGGCCCAAATACTCCCTATCTAATACAATAATTTCAATATCGTTAGTACTTAAAATATTCTTACGTACAATCTCCCTTGCAGGAGTTTGATTAAGATAGTTATACGTTTCAAAATGCTCTAATAATATAGTATTTGCTTTATAAAAACTTTCCATAGTTACGGGCTGGTTTGGAACTTTGCTCCTAACCCAGAAATTTGGAATACTGAATTTGTCAAAATCAAAAAACTCCTTAAGTTCAATTTTATTTATCTCAGCCATAATCCTTAAATGAAATGCAGCTGTCATAATTTTCAATTCATTAGTTTCTCCAATGTCCTTAGCGGTAATTAACAGCTTCCACATTAACTGAATAACAATCGGCATTATTGAAGTTAAAAACAACTCATCATGCCTCTCTTTAGCTCTTTTTACTAGTTTGCTCCTCGCAATATTTAATATTTTATCTGAATTAGGGTTAAGTAAATCCCAGTGAATATGTAAATAGCGAAACAGATCATAAGATTGATGCATATCGGAGTCAACTGGTATACTTCGTACAAAATATTCGAACCAATCAGGTTGGGATTCTATTGAGTAATATGTTCTTCCGTTTTCATTAAAATTACTTTGTAAGGAAATTAAAATACTAGATCCTACACAGGAGTTTTCATGTACAATAAACTGAAAATCTGATTTATCATCAAGTAACATTGCTTTAATATTACCGTCTAAAGAATAATCACTAGCAATGATATTATCGGTATGTAAATTATCCTTTAATGTGGATGCTTTTATCTGTCTATTATTTGGGAAAGTTATGTTAAGCTCCTGAATATTCTTAAATTGCCTATTTAGATAATCTTCCAAAACATAAAGAAACAAATCTTCATCTGCACTAAACTTATCATATTTATCTATTACAGCTGCTGCGAATTGAGAATGTTCATTATATGATTTGTAAAATTCCAAGCTAGTAATTTTTATAGTAATTTGAGTACCTCTAATAATGCTCGGCTTATCCTTTTTTATGTAGGAATAACCGCCAAACTTAGATGAATTAAAGACTATTTCCATTGACTCACTATCCTCTGCTTTTGTGCTTATAGTAAAAGTATCTGCAACTAGGAATATTGATTGTAGTCCAATTCCAAAGGCTCCTGTAGGCTTTAACCAATAGGGCATTCCTACTTTCAAATCTGCGAATATTTTATCGTTACTTCTACTTTCGCCTACCGCATTAACCATTCTCAATAGGTTTTTCTCTGATATTCCAGTCCCATTATCCCGCAGTTTTATAATTAGATTATTCTTAGTCAAATCTTCCCATTCAAAAAATAAATTCACTTGATAATTTTGAGAAATTACTGAAGGAATATCTTCTGGAAATTTAATAGACTGGACTATTAACGAAGCTAACTCTGACTCCGATGCATTTATATTAAGGTGTTTTGCCAAAATTGAATTATATCTTCCACCTTTAATATCTTTCCACAATTGAATTTTACTTGCATCAACTGCATTTTGGATAATTTCTCTTAAATATACAAAATCTGTATTATCATAGATACCACCACCTTCAAAAATTTCAATTGCCTTTTCAGGTTTAATGGAAAATCTCAAATCTAAAAGTTCTCTTTTAGGTTCAGCTCCATCAAACAATACTTTTACTTTTCCATTAGAAATTGTTGGAGGTAATCCATTTAAATCCTTAGGAGTAATAAGGGTCCATTCCCTGGATTGATTTTTCACCTCATCTTCCAACCAATCAAACCATTGTCTGGCTACCCTATAAACTTCATTATTTTCGCAATCAATTGTAATTTCAATACTACTTGGTGTTATTAGTAGATGTTTTATGGAAGAATGCTTTTTTTTGTGGGTTAAAGAAATTTGGGGTAGGTCTCCTAATACCTTTTCTGAAAAAGAGTCAAACCTTAAATCATCGACATCAAGTAAATCGCCTAATTTTAATAAGCATGAAATCAATCTAGGATGAATCTTATCACTACCTAATCCATTTGCCTCATAATCAAGCTCATTAAGTATATATTCAAAAGAAGTACCGTGAGAAAAAGCAATATTTCCTAATATGTCAGAAAATCGATTTGGAATCATATCAGAATAGAAATTTGCTAACAGATCCCCCATTTCTACATCGCTTCCTTTTAATACATTCATGCTACGTACATGATGATTTCGCCTAAAATACTCTGACGCCACCAATATTAATGCGCGCCTAACTTTAATAGGATTAACAGCACTATCGGTTATCTTAATATTATTCTTATTATCCTTAAAATTTAATAAGATTTTAGCTGCATCAGATAAATCAGCATCTACCTTTCTGGATGCCATTTGAATCAATACATCTTTAAATGAATTATCTTCCCATCGAGCCTCTATACTCTTACTAAAAACTACCATTCCTAAATCATGAGTGTAGGCAGACATAAGAATTAACCATGTATCTGAAGGACTAAGATTTTTTATTCTATCCTCACCCAAGAACGATTCTATATTCCTTACAATGGTTTCGCTATGAGTTCTGTCGTGCAAACTAAAATGCGGAAAATTAAAAGCAATACTTGATAATGCTCTTGGAATGCCCTTCTTGTTTAATTTCCAAGTGGCATTTAAAATTTCAAACTCATTATTCTGTTCACAAACAGCTTGCAAATGTTTTTCAAGCGTATAGTAGGATTTTGTCATGTATAAATTTTAATATATAAATATAAAAAACATGGCTTAGTAAACAAGCATTACTAATAATTACAGCCTAAGAGATTAAAGAACTCTCCAAGTTCTTATCGGTTTGAACATAAGCGACCATAGGTTGTTATATTGTTATGATTGCTATTTTGGTACAGGTATTTGAACATTAAGGCTTCAAATATAAATTGAATGTACGGAGAGGTAATCTCTAAATATGAATATCATGGAAAAGAAAACTAAGAATACGGGCGAACAAGATCCTACAGCAGATAACAACAGCATGTTGAGCAAAAAGACGAATCAGGACTTTAATAATAAGAAGCCTGACCAGAGCAACCAGAATGAGACGAAGCGCAAGCCTGTGAAGGAAGGGCCTGAACCGGAGCAAGGTGATGAACCTTTGGAAGACCAGTCGCTATACAAGCCGCATGATGGCACTAAAAATGAGGATGAGGATAGTGAGGGTAAAGCGAGGAATGAGAAGATTGGTGGGAAGTAGGTAGTGCTTGCCAAATACAAACTGGAATTTCATGTCTTATTGTGTTTTGTGTAGACACCATAGATGTTCGCAACATCTGGGAGGCAATGTGTTGCTATTACGTAGCAATATAAACTTCATCCGAATTGGCTACAAACCTAAAACTCATATGGAGTTATAATATGCTTTGCGAATAATNNATTTGTCAACAAGGGCGAACGCAGGTCGCCCCTACAGAATACACCGTGCGGATGAGAGAATAACAGTTGATTCAAACAGCATTAGTACGCCGGGAATAGGTATTTTGGCAGCAAAATACAAACGGGAATTTATCTCTAAATCGTGTTTTATGGGGACACAAACCACGGAAAGCCCAGCGAAATTTAATCTTCCGAACAGCTGTGGTGTCTTCACAAACCACGGCGAGGAGGCATCTGTTATTAACTCATCATTAACCTCTCCAATGGCAATAACATCCCTTGCTGAATTACATTTGGCGGATGGCAAATACATCAATAGTTACGGACAAGATAAGTGCGAACAAGTTGTTTCATTTATATATTCTTTTAGCTCTTCCGTTGCTTATCTTTTTTTCCTCTTGCCATGCACAGGGCAATAAATCAACCAATACGGATAGTGCTAAAACTGATGCTGCAAAAACCAATACCGCCGTGCGGTATTATGGCGTTGAACCCGACCCTGCAATACAGATAAGCCAATACATACGCCGCATGTTTCAGGACAGGGATGGCAACATCTGGTTTGGCACCAATGGTGATGGGGTGTGCAGGTACGATGGCAAGTCGCTGGTATATTTCAGTACAAATGAAGGACTGGCAGGTACAGCAGTAAGGGCCATACTACAGGATGAGGCAGGCAACATTTGGTTTGGGACAGATGGAGGTATCAGCTGCTACGATGGCAAGTCGTTTAAGAACCTGACCGTAAAAGATGGACTGGGCAGCAATCAGGTATGGAGCATGATAAAGGATAGAAACGGTGTGCTTTGGTTTGGTACCGAGGACGGATTATACAAATACGATGGGAAGCATATTACGCCCGGCCTTGCCCCTTTGGTGATACCGGTTCCCGACCTGACAAACTACTCAAGGGCATACAATGCTCCCAAGTTAATTAATGGCATAACCCAGGACAAGGCAGGTAATATGTGGCTTGCCACCAATGGCGGTGGCGCATACAGGTTCGATGGCAAATCGCTTACGAACCTTGCTGAAAAGGATGGGCTGTGCAACAACTTTGTACAAAGCATATTGGAAGATAAGAGCGGGCATATATGGTTTGCCACGCGCTTTGGTGGTGCATGCAGGTACGATGGTAAATCATTCATTTCATTTAAAGGAGCCAATGCGCCTGTAGATGTATTTGCATGGAGCACTATGGTAGATAAAAAAGGTAATGTATGGATAAGCACAGCCGGTGATGGATTGTACAGGTATGATGGAAAGAACTTTACACACTATACCAAACAAGATGGGCTGGGCAATATGCATGTGCAAAGTCTGCTGGAGGATAAAGACGGGAATTTGTGGGTAGGTACTTCGGGTGGTGTGTACAGGTTTGATGGGAAGGGGTTTAGTAATTTTACGAAAAAACTGTAATGAACACTTCCTTTTTTGCGCTATTGATATTGATATCTTGCTTTTCCGGACAATACGGAAAGCAAGCTTCGCGCAGCGTTTCAACATCAGCTGCGACCACCTCATTGCATTATAATCCTGAACCGGACCCTTTCATTCAGATTAGCGATTATATACCCGATATATTGGAGGACAGTAATGGCAATATCTGGTTTGGAACCAATGGCGAAGGTGTATGCAGGTACGATGGAAAATCAATGGTGTTTTTTACTACTAAGAATGGCCTTGGCGGTAATACCGTGAGGGCAATAGCGCAAGGCGCAGGTAGTGATGTATTGTTTGCTACAGAGGGAGGAGTAAGCATCTATGACGGTAAAACATTTACCACCCTGAGTACGAAGGATGGCCTTTGCCACAATGAAGTATGGAGCATACTAAGAGACAGGAGCGGCATCTGCTGGTTTGGCACCAAAGATGGCGTGTCCCGGTATGATGGTAAACAGTTCAGCAACTTTTCTATTCCTGCTGCCAAGGTTGATTCGATTGATGCTGTACCGGCTCCCAGGCTCATCAATTCTATCATACAGGATAAGGCAGGCAATATATGGTTTGGCACGAATGGAGGCGGCGCATACCGCTACAATGGAAAGAAACTGACCAGAGTATCGCAGCGCGATGGCCTGAGCAATAACTACGTGCACTGTATGGTAGAAGACAGGGATGGACAGATATGGTTTGGCACCCGATTTGGTGGTGTGTGCTGTTATGATGGCAGGATCTACAAATCGTATGAGGGAGATAATGCGCCCTTGACCGTGTGGAGCATGACAGAAGACAGGACTGGTAATATATGGATAGGTTCGCCAGGCAACTACCTGTATAAGTATGACGGCAAATATTTTACCCACTATACCCAGGCCGATGGTATTGAGAACAGGCATGTGCAAAGCCTGATGGAGGATAAAAAGGGTAATATCTGGATTGGGACATCGGGTGGGGTTTACAGGTTTGATGGGAAGGGGTTCAGTAATTTTACACGGAAGAGTGTTGGGCAGTAGTGGGGTTAGACGGGTTCAGAGAACCCTTTTTATCTGTAGTTCGACATTCCCTTTGGAAAATATCGAACAGCGGAATGATAAACAGCCTGATGATACATTGCTGAGTCGGGATGGTGGGTGAAGACACACCACCACGGCGGAGAAGATATCAGTACGGGCACCAGGATTACAGCAAAAACATAAGTACCGTAACCAAGGTTATCTGTACAAGGAATACCAATACACCAAACAGTATTACACCTTTACCCTTTTGGTAGGTTTGCCTGAAGTTGACCTTTAGCCCGATAGCTGCCATGGAAATAACAAGGGTTATCCTGCCGCAAAGCTTCATGAACTGAAGGAACTCGTGTGGAAAGGAGATAATCGATGTAGCAAAGGTGAGTATGATAAAACCCCACAGGTACCAGGGCAATTGAAAATGTTCGCTCCAGTGTTTTACATTGTTGCGGTTCACCAAAAAATTGAAGAGCATAAGCCCGGGCGACAAAAGCGCCACACGAGCCAGCTTGATAGTAAGGGCAGAGTCGCCCACCTTTTGGCTGATGGCATAGCCTGCTCCTGCCACATTGCCCACAGAGTGGAGTGTGCCTCCCAGTAGCAGTCCCATTTGATTGATAGTGAGCGGCAGCTCGCGCAATACGAAAGGCATAACCAGCATACCTGCCGTACCCAGCAGATTAACTACTGCCATAGAAATACCTACATCTTCTTTGTCCTTGGTGATTTTGCCCGATAATGAAGCGATGGCCGAGGAACCACAGATAGCCGTGCCAAAACCAATGAGCCAGCCTGTAGTGCCGGGAAGCTTCAGGTATAAAGAGGCATAATACGAAAACACAAGTACCGATAACAGCACTACAGAAATAATAAGGAAGCTATTGAGGCCCAGTTCGGCTACATGCACATAGTTGATACTGAACGCCATGAAAAGGATAGAGAACTCCAACAGCTTGCTGCCGGTAAAATTGATACCTGAATCGAACGAGCGCGGTATGGAAACAATGTTGCCAATGATAATACCGAATATGAATGCCAGCGTAATGCTGTTGATAAGCGGCGCAGTGTAGCGTGATGCATAAAACGAAAACACACCGATGATAACGGATAGCAAAGTACCCCTAAACTCTGTCCTGAACTTTTCTACCATAATTACAGGACGGCAAAATAAGGTTTCGTTTTTATTTTTCAGCGGTTTGATAAAACACACTAATGAACAAAGATGTATACCAAAAATAAACAAGCATCTAAATTTTACTTATTTTACAAAATATGTAAAATAAATACTACATTTATATAATTTCATCTATATTTGCTTAAAGAACCATATATACTATGAAAAGCATCCACAGGAATCAGGTATAATATTTGAAGAAGAGCATGCGGAGGAGACAGCGGCAAAGCACTTTTACACAAATTTAAAAAGAGGTGGGAACCGGGAGCAGTTACATTATACATGCGCGTGGCGTGATGCCCCTGCTGCCTGGGTGCTGGTGAATTTTAGTCATAACTATGCCAACGCGGATAATCAAAATAGAGTCTGAGATTTAGTCTAAAACATGTGTTTTTGGATAATCAAAATTTGACAGCAAAGCATTATCAAAAAAGAGCAGAAACAGCTAATCAGTTTTCAACGGGAAGGGCGATAGAAAAAGTGGCGCTGGTGGATGATCAAAACGTGAGGTAAAACATTATCAAAAAAGTATGAAGTGGGATGATCAAAAAAGGGATCACGGATTACTCAGATTACACGGAATTACACGGATTTTTAAGCTTCGGGAATTGTATTTTTTTGCCGAGCTGGGGTGTATATTCTTGGAGGAATAGGTTGATCGTCTCGAGCGCAGGCACAAGCACCGTTGCGCTAAAGTGTGCGCCAGAGAATACATTGTTTACGCGAGACGGTTGGTGAAACACCAACCTCGGCCCAATGCGGATAAATTGACATTCAAAAAAGTTTTTATGTCATTTTGTGGATTTAAATAAGCGGTTGATTATCAGTATAAAAATGGTGCGGAGATATGAGAAAATGACACTAAATGGATGAAATGAAAGTTGGTATCACAGGGGTATGGCTGCGGAAGAAATACGTGAGACGGGTTCAGAGAACCCTGGGGTCTGAGGTTCGGGATTCCTTGCAGAAAATCCCGAACAGCGTGTTTATCGCTGTAACACATTGCTTACGCGAAATGGTGGGTGGAGACACCCAACACGGCATCGGGGGTACCAATCGATACAATGCAGATAAAATGACATTCAAAAAAGTTTTGATGTTATTTTGTGAATTGCAATAAATAGTTGATTATCAGTATTAAAATGGTATGGAGGCATGAGAAAATGACACTAAATGGATGAAATGAGAGTTGGTGTCACGGGGAATGAAAAAGCGCGCCTGGGCCAGCACAAGGGATAGAAGTGGATACCCCGCAGCGGAGCGAGGAGTAGAAACGGATAGCCCGGCCCGAAGGGTGTGCCATAACAGGTATTTGAAAAAAAGAGGGTACCAACAGCAAGGCATTATGGCATAATACGTTATCCACTATTTAATTGAGGACAACGTTGGAATAAAAGGCTTGAAACGACTTTATTTGTAGCTGTGTTTAAACAATAATATATGCGTCAGGATTTATACAACCACCACGACTACTACAATATAGACGACCTGCTGACTCCGGAGCACAAAACGATACGCGAAACGGTGCGTGCATTTGTGAAGAAGGAGCTTAGCCCGATAATAGAGGACTACGCACAGCGTGCGGAGTTCCCGAGGCATATAGTAAAGGCGTTGGGAGCAATAGGCGCTTTTGGTCCGAGTATACCGGCAGAATACGGCGGTGGCGGACTGGACGAAATATCGTACGGTATAATAATGCAGGAGCTGGAGCGCTGCGACTCGGGCATACGCTCGACTGCATCGGTGCAGGGCTCGCTGGTGATGTACCCCATATATAAGTACGGTAGCGAAGAGCAGCGCATGAAGTACCTGCCCAAGCTGGGTTCGGGCGAACTGTTTGGCTGCTTTGGACTGACGGAACCAAACCACGGTAGTAACCCTGCGGGTATGGAAACCAACATAAAGGATATGGGCGACCACTACTTGCTGAACGGGGCCAAAATATGGATATCGAACGCGCCACTGGCAGATATAGCGGTGGTATGGGCTAAAAACGAAGCGGGCAAAATACGCGGTGTGATAGTGGAGCGCGGCATGCTGGGCTTTACCACACCTACCACACATGGCAAGTGGAGCCTGCGCGCTTCTATAACAGGCGAATTGGCTTTTGACAACGTGAAGATACCTAAGGAAAACCTGCTACCGAATGTGGAAGGCTTAAAGGGCCCCTTGGGCTGCCTGTCGAAAGCACGGTACGGCATAGCATGGGGCGCAATAGGCGCGGCACTTGACTGCTACGATACTGCTTTGCGCTATGCTAAAGAGCGTATACAGTTTGGCAGGCCGCTGGCAGGGTTTCAGCTACAGCAGAAAAAGCTGGCAGAGATGATAACCGAGATAACCAAGGCACAGTTGCTGGTATGGCGATTGGGCACTTTGTTCAATGAAGGCAAAGCTTCTGCAGCGCAGATAAGCATGGCGAAGCGCAATAGCTGCGAGATAGCGCTGAACATAGCACGCGAGAGCAGGCAAATACTGGGTGGCATGGGCATAGTGGGCGAATACCCTATCATGCGCCACCTGATGAACCTGGAAACCGTGATAACCTACGAGGGAACGCACGACATACACTTGCTGATAACGGGGCAGGATATTACGGGCTTGAATGCGTTTTCGTAAGTTAAGAGGTGGTAAACCTTCTGATTTTTGGTTAACAGCAAGGGAATGAGTGCACTTTGCGGTTAAAAATTATTTATTTGCAGTCTAATATTGATTTAATAAAACAAGGTATTTCTACATGGCATTTTCATCACCTCTTCTTGAAGTAAAGAACTTAGTTACGGAATTTAAAACGGACGGAGGTATAATAAAAGCGGTTAATGATGTGAGCTTTACGCTGCACAGGGGTGAAACCATAGGGATAGTAGGTGAATCGGGCTCGGGTAAGTCGGTGACATCGCTATCGGCCATGCGCCTGATACCAAACCCGCCGGGCAGGATAGCCAGTGGGCAGATAATATACCACGGCAGGGACAACAAGCCTGTAGACCTGGTAAAGCTGAGCGAAAAGGATATGCGTGGCTACCGTGGCAACGATATAGCCATGATATTCCAGGAGCCGATGACATCTCTGAACCCGGTGTTTACCTGCGGAGACCAGGTGATGGAAGCGATACTGCTGCACCAGAAAGTAACCAAAGCACAGGCTAAGGATATTACGCTTAAGATGTTTGAAAAGGTGCGCCTGCCAAACCCGCAGCGTGTAATAGATGCCTACCCGCACCAGCTAAGCGGTGGACAGAAACAGCGTGTGATGATAGCTATGGCTATGAGCTGCAACCCATCGATACTGATAGCGGACGAGCCGACAACCGCACTGGATGTAACAGTACAGAAAACGATACTGGATCTGATGTACCAGCTGAAACAAGAGATAAACAGCTCTATCATGTTTATAACCCACGACCTGGGTGTAATAGCAGAGATAGCTGACAGGGTACTGGTAATGTATAAAGGCAAAATAGTAGAGCAAGGCAGCGTACTGGAGATATTCAGCGACCCTAAGCACCCGTATACAAGGAGCTTGCTGGCCTGCCGTCCGCCATTGGGCAGGAGATTGCGCAAACTACCTACGGTAGTAGACTTTATGCGTGAAAAAGAAGACGGCACAATAGAGGAATTGAGCACATCGGTAGCAGAAGCTATAAATGCGCAGGTAGTCAGCATAGGCGAAACAAACGAGCGCAGGGAAAAGCTGGCAGTACAAAAACCAATACTGGAGGTTAAGGGATTGAAAACATGGTTCCCGACTAAAAAGGACTGGATGGGCAAAACGCTGGACTATGTGAAAGCGGTGGATGATGTATCATTCAACGTATATCCGGGTGAAACGCTAGGCCTTGTGGGCGAGTCGGGTTGTGGTAAAACTACGCTGGGCAGAACGCTGCTTAGACTGGTACCACCTACGGCTGGCGAAATACTGTTTGAAGGCAAGAGCCTGATAGACATGAGCAACAGCGAAATGATAGAGATGCGCAAGCACATGCAGATCATATTCCAGGATCCGTATTCATCGCTGAACCCACGCATAACAGTAGGTAATGCTATAATGGAGCCAATGAGTGTTCATGGTATCTACAGCAACGATAAGGAAAGGAAAGAGAAGGTAATAGACCTGTTGGCAAAAGTAAACATGAAGCCGGAGCAGTTTAACCGCTACCCGCACGAGTTTAGCGGTGGGCAAAGGCAGCGTATATGCATAGCCAGGGCTTTGGCTTTGAACCCTAAGTTCATCATTTGCGACGAGAGCGTGAGCGCACTAGATGTGAGCGTACAGGCACAGGTACTGAACCTACTGATACAGCTGAGGGAAGAGTTCAAGTTCACTTATATCTTCATATCCCATGACCTGAGCGTAGTGAAGTTTATGAGCGACCGCATGGTGGTAATGAACAAAGGAAAGATAGAGGAAATGGGCGCGAGCGATGAGATATACAACAACCCGCAACGCGACTATACCAAGAATCTGATAGCGGCAATACCTAAAGGGGAATTGAGCGATATTCAGAAGAGATTGAGCCTGGGCGTTAGCTAAAACTGACGGCCGGAATGGCCCGTTTTCCTTAAAAACAGAGCGGGTTAATATATGATAAACTGCCAGCTATCCTAAAACAGGGTCGTTGGTTTATTCAACAAATGAAAGTACCTTCGGGGAATTCAATAAAAGGAAGAGATATAATATGAGTTGTAGCAGTTGTGGCACAAAAGAAGGGGGAGCAGCGGCAGGATGCCAGAGCAGCGGTACATGCAGCACAGGCGGATGCAACAAGCACAACGTATCGGACTGGTTCTCGAACCTTCCGCTATCGTTTAACGACCAATATAATGTAGTTGAGGTAAGCTTTAAAAAAGGCGCCCGGAAGGGGTTTTACAGGAACCATGCCCAACTTGATTTACATAAAGGTCAGTTGATTGTAGTAGAAGCTGTACAAGGCTATGATATAGGCGAGGTAAGCCTGCAAGGCGAACTGGTAAAAGCCCAGATGAAGAAGCGCAAGCTGAGCGAGCGCGAAGACACCATACGCAATATAGTGCGCATAGCCAGTGATGAAGATATAGACCTGCTGCTGGATAGCCGGAACAAGGAGAATGAGATAATGATAAGGGCAAGGGCCATATCCCGTGCCCAGAAGCTGGATATGAAGGTGGGAGACATTGAGTTTCAGGGCGATGGCAAGAAGCTGACGGTGTACTATACTGCAGAAGACAGGGTAGACTTCCGCGACCTGGTGAAGGTATTCGCGAGGGAGTTTAAGGTGAAGATAGAGATGCGCCAGATAGGTGCCAGGCAAGAAGCCGGCCGTATAGGCGGTATTGGATCTTGCGGCAGGGAACTTTGCTGCAGTACCTGGTTGAACGATTTCAAATCTGTAACCACCAATGCGGTGCGCTATCAGAATCTGGCTATAAATACAGAGAAGCTGAGCGGCCAGTGCGGCAGGCTGAAATGCTGCCTGAACTACGAGCTGGATACCTACAACGATGCCCTGAAGCACTTCCCTAAACACGGGGATAAGATAATGACCGAAGAAGGTGTGGCTATACTGCGCAAGACTGAGATATTGAAGCAACTGATGTGGTTTGAATATGAGGAGAAGCGCGGGCCATGGATGAAGTTGAGCGTAGCCGATGTGAAGGAAATGCTGGCACTGAACAAGACCGGCAAAAAACCTCAGAGCCTGGAGAACTACGCCATAGTGGAAGAAGAGAAGGATGAGAGCAAGCACGAAGACCTGGTGGGTAATGTGAGCCTGGCAGCACTGGACGAAAAAGCCCGTGGCAACCGCAACAAAGGAGGTGGTCGTAGTAGCGGTGGCGGTGGTAAGCCAAACTTCAAAAACAAGAAAAGACCTAATAAATAGCATAAGCACCATTGCGGTATTACATGAATTACAGACTACTTCTATTTGCGGCATCTTTCGGGATTATAGCTGCTGCCTGCAACAACAATGCTGTGTTTGAAAAGAACCAGCCCCTTGAAAAAGAGCAGTGGGAATATGCCAATGTGCAGAAGTTTGACGTAGAAATAACCGATACCACTGCCAAGTATAACCTATATGTGAATGTGCGCCACTCTTTCAAATTTGAATGGAGGAACATGTGGGTGAATATTACGACACAGTTCCCTGACAGCACCAAGTTCAACAAGCGGGTTAACCTGCTGCTATCTGAAGCAGATGGCCGTTGGTTTGGCGACTGCCTGTACGACAACTGCGATATCAGCATTCCCATTCAGCAGAATGCCTTGTTTCCCAAAGCCGGTACTTACCATTTTACCATAGCGCAGGATATGCGCATAAACCCTTTAGACAAGGTAAAAAGCGTAGGTTTCAAGGTAGAAAAGGCAACTAATCAAAAGCAACAATAGCACCTGAAACCCTTATTTAAAAAATACCTAACACCTTAATTATCAACTCCTTATAGCATCTACAGGGCGCATATTTGCCGCCGAGTAAGCAGGAATGAAACCTGCAAGGATACCGGTAACAACTGATATCAGCACGCCATAAATAAGATTAGTTGTGGTGATATAGAACATGAAGTCAGTCTCTACCACATTAGTAAGGTAATACTGCAGTGCTCCAAACAGTAACACAACCACCAACAACCCGACAATACCACCTATGACACATAAGACCACAGCCTCTAAAAGGAACTCCAATAGTATATATATCTTCTTAGCCCCTATGGCTTTTTTTATACCTATGATGTAGGTCCTTTCCTTTACGCTCACAAACATAATATTGGCGATACCAAAACCACCCACCAACACCGAGAATATACCTATGCAAAGCCCTGCCACATTTACTATGCTGAAGATAGCCGTAATGCCATCTGCAAATACGCTCACCTGGTTGATAGCGAAGTTGTCATCTACATTTGGCGCCAGTCTCCTGACACCGCGAAGCACGCCGCGCACCTCGTACTTCAGCTCTTCTACATCCACGCCTTTCTTAGGGGTAATGGCAATCAAAGGATCATCCCCGCTCCTGCCACTCATATCAATGAAGTTGCTCATCATACCGTATGGCATAATGATATTATCATCCATGGTCAGGCCAAAAATATCATCGCCCTCTTTCTTCAGCAAGCCGATGACACGTACTTTAATACCATCTACCCTTACCTCTTTGCCTTCCACATCCACTCCTTCACCAAATAGGTTCTCAGCTATATTGGCACCAATAACAGCCACCGGGCTGGCGGAGTTCATTTCCGAGGAAGAAAAGAAACGCCCCTGTACAAATTCCAGCAGCTTCACCTTATTATAATCTATGGATACCCCCAAAGCGGTAACACCCTCTGTACTACTACTTCTGTACTGTACTTTCTTGCCGGAAGACCTGTAAAAAATAGCACAGGCATCGGCGCTGTTCAGCCGGTCGCGCAGCAGGTTCATTTCCCGCGCATTGCCGGAAGGTCTGTTGTAATAACGCCACCAAGGGTAGTCGGGACCTATGCTCCAGGGCCACTTCTGCACGTATATCACATTGCTGCCCAGGGAATCTATGCTCTTACGGATATTCTTTTCCAGCGAATCTACCGCAGTCCACACACTAACAATACAAAGCACACCAATGGAAACACCCAATAGAGACAAAAAGGAACGCAGCTTAGATGCACGCACCTCCTCCAGCGACAACCGCAGGCTTTGCACAAACACCCTGAATAATATTCCTAACGAACCCATTTTTGTATTCTACCGGTCAGACGATCTAACCGCTTATTTATTGGTAAACGAAATCGCTACCCAACCATTTTCCACTATCTTTTCTACCACATTCAATCCATGTTCCTTAGCAGCATCCACCACCGCAGTCACATCTGCCTCCAGAAACCCCGACACCAGCAGCAGTCCGCCATCGGCAATATTGGCCTTCCATTTGCCTATATTATCCAGTATCACATTCCTGTTGATGTTGGCATATACTATCTCAAACTTCCTGTCGGGCAGTTCCGAAGCATCGGCCCTTGTTACTTCTATCTTGCTGCAACCGTTGCGCTGCGCATTCTCTATGGCATTTTCATAAGCCCACTCTTCGTTGTCCAGCGCCAGTATGCTTTCGGCTCCCAGCTTTTCAGCCACTATGGCCAACACTCCTGTGCCGCTGCCTATATCAAACACATTCTTTCCCATGTGGTCTATCCCCATTATCAGTTGTATCATAGATGCCGTAGTGGCGTGATGGCCTGTACCAAAGCTCATTTTAGGCTCTATGATCAGCTCTATTTCAGTATCCAGCGGCTCATGAAATGGCGCCCTGATGCCCACCTTATTGTCGGCAATAAACACTGGCTCAAACTGCTGCTCCCAGGTAGCATTCCAGTTCTGCGGCTCTATTACGGTTACGGTAAACTGTATATCGCCAAGGTCATTCTCATCCAGTATCAGCTGCACCCTGTTTTCGTCCAGGTCTTCTGCCGGGGCAAAGGCCGTAACGGTAGAAGTCTTCTCCTCAAATCCCTCTGCACCAAACTCACTCAGCAGGGCTATCAGCCACTGCCTGCGGTCTTCATCCTTTATGGCAAACTCAAATTGGTTATAGTTCATATATTCTTTACTGCTTTTATTATCGCTAAAAAATCGGCTGCTTTCAATGAAGCCCCTCCTATCAATCCTCCATCTACATCAGGGCAGGCAAACAAGCTTTCGGCATTCTCCGGCTTGCAGCTACCACCATATAATATGCGGATGTGCTCTGCCGCGTTGCCATACTTTTCGGCCAGGGAGTTCCTTATAAAGGCATGCATCTCCTGCGCCTGTTCCGTAGTGGCAGTATGCCCTGTACCTATTGCCCACACAGGCTCGTAGGCTACTATTATGTCTTCAGGATTTTCTATATCCACCGAAAAAATCCCTTTCTCCAGCTGCCCTCTTACTATATCAAACTGCTCGCCTGTATTACGCGCCTCCAGCATTTCGCCCACACATATCACGGGGGTCAGCTTCTCTTCCAGCACGCGCTGCAGGCGCACTGCCACTGCAGCATCCGTCTTGCCAAAATATTGCCTGCGCTCGCTATGGCCCAACAGCACAAATTGTATATGCTCCGCGGCCAGCATGGCTGTGCTTACCTCTCCGGTATAGGCTCCATTGTGGTAGGCCGAACAGTTCTGTGCGCCAACGGGTATCGGCGACGCGGCCTGTATCGCCAGCAAGTGCAAAAAGGTAGGGAACAAAATCACCTCGGCGGCGCTATCTTCCGGCAACCCCTCAGCTATAGCTTTAGCCAGTTGGCATCCTTCCTTTACGGTAAGGTTACTTTTCCAGTTCCCGGCAACTATTTTCTTCCTCATCCACTTGTTTTAGCCACAAGTTTACCATTTGTAGCGTAATTGTCGAAATGTAAATTGCAACAACCCTTGGTAAACCTACAGGCGCGCTATGAACACGTCTGTCCGGTCGTTCAGTTTCAGGTCTATCAGGCGCTGCACATTTACCTCGCCTATCACGTATTTGTAGCTATCCGACTCAAACCGCTGCGATATATGTTTAAAGTTCAGGTCCCTCAGCAGTTGGTCGTCTTCGTACCGCAGGTACACTTCTATATAGGTATCGTTGCTGAAAGGCAAAGTGCCGTTCTGCTTTACTTTCTTATACTCATAGTGGTAGCCGTACACCAGGGCCGATATATCGCTCAGCACTGCAGAGGCCGTAGGGTACGAGCCCGCTCCTTTGCCCAGGAAGAACTGCTTATCGCTGAATGCCGCACCAAGTTGCACCGCGTTAAACTCATTCCGCACATCATAAAACAGTTCTTCGCTCTTTACAAACTTAGGTATCACAAAGGCCGCTACCTTATCTTCATGCTTACTGGTATGCGCCAGCAGCTTTATCTTAAAGCCTTTCTCTCTTGCGTAGGTGGAGTCGCTGGCCGACAGGTTCTGTATGCCAAAGTTGAACACCGATTCAGGCTTCACAAATATCCCAAAGGTATGCGCTAGCAATATCGTCAGCTTGTACTTAGGGTCATAAGCTTTTACATCCAGCGTTGGGTTGCTCTCGGCAAATCCCAGTTCCTGCGCTTGTTTCAGCGCCCTTTCGTATGTCAGGTTTTCTTCCGATGTTTTGGTCAGTATATAGTTGGTGGTACCATTGCATATCCCGTCCAGTGAGTCCAGCAGGTCATTGTCGTAGTATTCCTCCAGATTCCTTATTATCGGTATAGAGCCGCACACACTGGCTTCGTACAGGAAGGGCACATTAGCTTGCTGTTGTAGCGCATATAGCTCTTCGAAGTGTTCGGATATCATCTTCTTGTTTGCGCTCACTACGGCCTTGCCTTTTTTCAATGCCGCACTTACTATCTCGTAGGCTTCATCGGCATTGTCTATCAGCTCCACCACTACATCTAGTGTATCATCGTTCAGTATGTCTTCCTTGTCGTAGGTAAAGTAGGCAGCATCCAGTGTCCGCTCCTTATCCTTATGCTTCACACATATTTTGGCCACCTCTGCGTGTATGCCTTTTGTCTTGTGCAGCACATCGTATAGTCCATGTCCCACCACCCCAAATCCAAATAATCCTATCCTTAGTTTCTTCATATTCTACCGACTATATGTCGTTTTTATCCTTGTAATATTGTTTGCTTTATTATATCGGTCAGCTGACCGCTTTCTATCAGGAACCCGTCATGCCCGTATGGCGAGTCTATGGCAAAAAACTGCCCTCCCTCAACATGCCTTGCCAGGTATTCCTGCTCCTGTAGCGGAAACAGCAGGTCGCTCGATATTCCCACCACTATTGTCTTTGCCTTAATGGCAGCCAACGCCTTCTCTGCTCCGCCCCTGCCGCGCCCCACATTGTGCGTATCCATGGCTTTGCTTAGTATGTAGTAGCAGTGCGGGTCAAACCGCTTGCTTAGCTTTTCGCCCTGGTATTGCTGGTAGCCCGATGCGCGGTAGGCATCTATCTTATCCTCATCATCTGTCTGCGTGCGCTCATACATCTCGTAGTTGCGGTAGCTCAGCATAGCTATGGCGCGTGCCGCAGCCAATCCGCTTTCCCCTCCTTTCAGTGCCATGCGCTGCGCTTCGTTAAATGCTATGCCCCATGCGCTGTGCCGCGCATTGGTAGCTATTAGTGCCAGGTTCTCTATTCTGTCCGGTTGGGTTATTGCCCACTCCATGCACTGCTGCCCGCCCAGCGATCCGCCTATCAGCAGCTTTATCTTATCTACGCCCAGTTTATCCGCCAGCGCTATATGCGCTTGTACCAAATCTCTTATGGTCAGTATAGGAAACTCTGCTCCATAAGCCTTTTCCGTGGCTTTGTTTATCGACACCGGCGATGTGCTGCCATAATAGCTGCCCAGTACATTGGCGCATACCACAAAGTATTTCGCCGGGTCAAACAGCTTCCCCTCTCCTACCAGCCCGTCCCACCAGTCTGCCGCATCGGCATTGGCGGTCAGCGCATGGCATATCCACACCACATTATCCTTCGCCTCGTTTATCGTTCCATAGGTGCAATAGGCCACTTCAAAAAACGGTAAAACCGCCCCACTTTCCAGCGGCAGCGGCACATCAAAAATTGCTTTATTATGAAACACTATGCTATTATCTCTATCCTTTCCTGTTAGCTAAAAAAACCGTTGGGGCAGCATTCACCACCCCAACGGCTGTGTAATATTATTGTATCTTTTGCTTAGTTCGAAGCCACTTGTGCAGGCTCCTGCCTCACCGCCAGCAACTTCGCAAATGCCTGGTCAAAATCCACTTTTATGTCGTCTATGTGTTCTATACCCACACTTATGCGCACCCTGTTGCCTTTCACTCCTGCTGCCTCCTGCTCTGCAGGCGATAGCTGCTCGTGCGTGGTGCTTGCCGGGTGTATCGCCAGCGTTTTGCTATCGCCCACATTGGCCAGGTGGCTCACCAGCTTCAGGTTATTGATGAACTGCTTCGCAGCTTCATAGCCTCCTTTTATGTCAAAGCTCAAAACCCCACCGGCTCCGTTTGGCAGGTACTTTTTGCCAAGCGCATAGTATTTGCTGCTCTCCAGTCCCGGGTAGTTCACGCGCTCCACTGCTGCGTGCTTCTCCAGCCATTTGGCCAGGTCCAGCGCATTGCTCACGGTTCTTTCCAGGCGTAGCGATAGTGTTTCCAATCCCTGTAGCAACAGGAACGAGTTAAACGGTGCTATCGCCGGACCCCAGTCGCGCAGCCCTTCTACGCGCGCCCTTATTATAAAGGCTATGTTAGGCAAGCCCAACGGATTGCCCTCGCCAAATACATTCCAGAAGTTCAGGCCATGGTAGCCCTCGCTCGGCTGGCTGAACTGAGGGAATTTACCATTGCCCCAGTTATAGTTACCGCCATCCACTATTACACCGCCTATGCTGGTGCCGTGCCCGCCTATCCATTTGGTGGCTGACTCTACCACTACGTTTGCGCCATGCTTTAGTGGTTGAAAAAGGTAACCGCCCGCACCAAAAGTATTGTCAACAATCAATGGCAGGTCGTGCTTCTTGGCTACTGCTGCTATGCGTTCAAAGTCCGGTATGTTCAGCTCCGGGTTGCCTATTGTTTCCAGGTAAAGCGCTTTCGTTTTACCATCTATTAGTCGCTCAAAGCTTTCCGCATTGTCGCCATCGGCAAAGCGCGCTTCCACGCCCAGGCGTTTGAACTGTACTTTGAACTGGTTGTAAGTACCACCATATAGGAACGAGGTGCTTACGAAGTTGTCGCCCGCTTCCAGTATGTTATTCAGGGCTATAAATTGTGCCGCCTGCCCCGAAGCTACGGCCAGCGCAGCCACACCGCCCTCCAGCGCAGCTATGCGCTTTTCGAACACATCGTTCGTCGGGTTCATGATGCGGCTGTATATATTGCCAAACTCCTTCAACCCAAACAGGTTGGCGGCATGGTCTGCATTGTCAAATACATAAGAGGTAGTCTGGTAAATAGGCACTGCCCTGCTTTTAGTAGTAGGGTCTACTTCCTGGCCTGCGTGCAACTGTAGTGTTTCAAATTTGTAATCGCTCATTTTTTAAAAAGTTTTAATCGTTTTAGCAAAAAAAATAGTCCATTTATAGCAAAACAAGCTACGCCTTCCCTGTGCACTGGTACTACGCGCAATTTGGTTTTTTCCCTTTTTCACCCAGGCACAGCAGCGCAAAGCCACCCTGCCGGAGCATCAAATACAGCAACAACAACAGCAGTAGCTGCGGCGTCTGTTCTTTTCCAATAATTGAATTGACCTGTTTTTCATTTTTGTCTTCAATTCATCTTTCTCAAACCATATAGTTTGAGCAGGAGTTGGCACCTTTTTCCGGCAATTTTCATTTGCCCGAACGGTTGTCAGAAGGTCATAAAGCCTGTACTCTCGCTTCTTCTTGATAAATCAAAACCACTCAGAGGTGAGTATTGATTGATGGCACAAATATAATCACTCCCATTAAACTACCAAACCAGTAGACAATTATTTTTTGCTAAAATTTTTAACCCATAAATTGAACCAAAACCCATACTTTCAAAGAACAACCTCCCTGTGACACCAACTTTCATTTCACGCATTTAGTGTCATTTTCTCACACCTCCCTACCATTTTTACACTGATATTCAACCCCTTATTCCATTCCACAAAATGACATCAAAAAATTTTTGAATGTCATTTTTTACCCTAATCCGTATGGTGTATCCTCGCTGTTCGGGATGTTCTGCAAGGCATCCCGAACCTCAGACCCTAGGGTTCTATGAACCCGTCTCACGTATTTCCGCCGCAGCCACACCCCCGTGACACCAACTTTCATTTCATCCATTTAGTGTCATTTTCCAATACCATCTCACCATTTTCATACTGATAATCAACACTTTATTCCATTTCACAAAATGACATCAAAACTTTTTCGAATGTCATTTATTCACCTCATCCGTATGGTGTATTCTGTAGGGGCGAACTAACGATGTTAATCATGAGCACCTGTAAAATTAGAGAGGTGAATAAACGCGTTTGCCCTTTTGCCTCGGTAGACCAAACCAAATCTCTGCACACCATTCCTGGCTGTTTGACCCCTCCCTGGCGCACGCTTTAGCGCAGCGGTGCTTGTGCCTGCGCTCGAAACAATCTACCCTATCTCGCCGCCACACAAAGTCATCCTCGCCTAAAACATACATTTCCTGCAGCTAAAAAATCCGTGTAATTCCGTGCAATCTGAGTAATCCGTGATCCCATTTTTGATTATCCAACAGAATACTTTTTTGATAATACTTTGCTCCACTTTTTGATTATCGTATACCTCCCATTTTCCTATCGGTCTTTCCGTTGAAAACTGATTATCTATTTTCCCTATTTTATGATGATTCTTTGCTACCCAATTTTGATTATCCAGATACATACTTTCCAGACTGAATTTCAGGACTAATTTTGATTATCCGAACCGGCATTTTTACACCTAAGAATTTACAATTATTCAGGAAGGAGAATCGTGATACGGAACTTACCATTAAATCATTTAACCGCTATTTTTTAGGTAGATTCTGTTTTCAAATGTGCTACCAGATCCATGTGGACACTTTTCATAGTTTGCGGGTTTAGTGCAAACAGTTAAACGATTGAATCATTCATTTATTGTACAATTAATTTAATCGCGAGTTGCACAATGCCCGATATTTTCTCCTTGTTTACATACCTAAAAAATTGCCGCTTATATTTGACCGCTAAACCGAACTATGAATCACATTGAACAACTACGGGCGAATATTAAAAGGGACTTTAATGAAAGTACCTTTCAAAAAGGAGACTTTGAAACATCTCTTTCCCCTTCA
The DNA here is from genome assembly GCA_002482725.1 of Bacteroidetes bacterium UBA7692. Classification (GTDB taxonomy): domain Bacteria; phylum Bacteroidota; class Bacteroidia; order Chitinophagales; family LD1; genus UBA7692. The sequence continues at coordinate 37,141 of DLGO01000152.1, forward strand.
AATAAGTATCTTCTTCACGCTACAAATTTCTGGTCTAAAGAACCTGATTGGGATCTGACCAGAGTACAAATTTTTGACCACAATAGAAACGATAAACTCTTTGACTTTTTTGTGAACGAAAGCCGCTTTTTTTTCGGATGGGTAATAACAACTGAAGTCGAATACTTAATATGCGCTGAAGATATTTTTGGAGGACAGACCATTGTTGATTTAACCAATCAAAAGATGACCGGCTACTCTCCGGGCGAAGACGGATTTATTTGGACTGACTTTCATTTATCGCCAGATGGTAAAACACTCGCAACAATTGGTTGCTATTGGGCCTGTTCTTATGTAATCAAATTGTTTGACTTTTCAGATCCGCTCAATTTGCCATTAAGAGAGATTCAGGAAATTGAATTGTTAGGTAATGACGAGATAATAACTGGTTGGTTAGACAATAAGACCTTAAAAATGAAAGGTATCCAAAGAGTAAATGAACGAGAACATTTTGAAGGAGGGAGTTTCCGAATGAAAACAATTAGTGAAACCAATATTGAAAGAGAGATTAAGATTGACGGCTGGTAGTCAGTTTTTTGCCTTATGCTAATAAATTAAAAACAAGTAAAGTGAAAATAGTTTTGATCATAATTGGACTAATGGTCTTGGCAATTATAGTTTTTTCCTTATACAGATTTATTACTGTTGAGCTACAGAACAAAAAGCTTAACACCCTCCGCTTTTTCAGAGTAAAAGAACTTGACGATATACTTAAAAGTGGGCAATCACTATCTGAAAAAGACGTATTGCCATTTGCAGAAAATATACTAACAAGACAAACAACCTACCAACTATTGGTTGAATACGACAGAACAGATCTTTTTCCTAAAGAATACTACACTTTGCTCAAAGCTGCTGAAAGCAACCTTGCTAACTGGTTGGAGTTTCCGACAGAACTTGATGCTTGCCCTGATGAAATAGAATATATTAAACGAGTGACATTTGATTTTGACGGACAAAACAACTTTTTACACTATGAAGTTTTTAAATATCGAATAAATGAACCTCATTGGGCTGCAAAGGATGGTTGGACATTAGGAGTTGTGGGTCCGTATTTTGACGACAGTCAACCTTATGACTTCCCCAAAGCAACATTTAGCAGAGGTAATTGTCCTTATAAGAATATAACTCCTGAGGAAGAAGCAAAATGGGTACACGAAAATTTAGTACTAAAAAGCTAGATAAGATGCTCAACTAATACATCCGCTGTTTGACATTTCCCCTCTCGGCGTTGGCTATTGCCTACGTCGGATGTGATTGTAGGCTGTGCCTACGGCAAACCTCCGCTTAACCAAACACTTTATCACTCCTACACCCTAAACACCCGCTATTCGACATTTTCCGCAGGAAACATCCTCATAAAGATAAAAAGTGTCTCCAAACCTATCCCCACCTCAAAGCGTTGGACACATTCACCAAATCTCATAATCACCTCCCTTCCTTCCAAAACCTACCCAACACTACCCATATCACAATAATCACCCCACCCGCCCATAGCATAGGCTCCGTGTTATTTCCTATCTGCATGATTACAACCATAGCATGCAGGCCTGCTGCCGATAGGTAAGACTTTGTACCTTCTACAAACCTACCTATCAGAAATGAGCTTGCTATAACAATAGCCAGGAACATGGTACATCCATCTTCACGGAAAAACGGAAAATGCCATGCCCACCACAGAAATCCCAGGATATAATAGTTCTTCCAGTTATCCAATGGGCCAAGGGCATTGATTAAATACCCACGCCAGAACACCTCCTCCGAAAGCGCATATATGGTCAGCACCACCGAAATCAGCAATGCATACAAATGCTCATTTAGACCCAATTCATTTGGGATGCCCAATATGGTATAAACAAAAAGCGGTACTATGGCAATGGTAAAGTTCTTCAGCTTTGCCCTACCCCAAAACGTAGTTATGGACCGTGGGAAATCATTATGGAACCGAAAAGCCAACAAGGCAGCCACCAATGTGCCAAACCCGGCTAACACAAATTCCGCATTATAAAAAATCGTCCCCCGTGTCAGGTTTTGGTATGCCTCAGACATGTATCCGGAATTAACCGGCGCAGACAGACAAAATGCCACCGCATAGAAAAGGATCACCCATTTCCACTCAACTTTAGCATCCTTATATTTAGCTGTATCTTCCAATTTTTCTTTTTAATCTACCCCACCAACTCCCTCAACGCCTCATAATACTTTTCAAACCTCTCCCTATCCGAATCAAGGAACAGGTAAGGCTCTATCAATTCCAGCTCCATCAGGTGAAACGCTCCGTTTTTCAATATACCATCCACGCGCGCATACAGGCTCCCAGCAGCGAACTGCTGTACATAATTCGATGCCTGCGCTATATGCTTTGGGTCTACCTCGGGGTAGGCGATACTGCCACCCAGGTAATGCTGCACCCGGAAATCCCCAGCGCCCGGCGTCTTCAGCAAGCCGTGGCTGTACTTCCCGTTAAAGAACAGGAACGACCACTCGCCATCTTTTATCTCCTCCTGAAACGGCTGCACTATATAGCTCTCTGCTGCTAGCAATGCATTCAGCTTTTCTACTTCAGTACCAAAGCCATTCCTGCTCACCACCAGCGTGTTTTTAGCACCCGCACTGATGCAGGGCTTTATTACCAGTTTATCTGAAGCAAGCTCATCAAACAAACCTGTAGCTGCGCTCAGCACAGTTCCCTTTTCTATAAACAACGATGGAATCACACGCAGCCCTGCATCCGCTATATCTTTCAGGTAGTGCTTGTCGCTGTTCCACCGCACCAGCGGCACAGGGTTCAGCAGCCTTACCCCAAGCCGCTCCATAGTATCCAGCCATGCATAAAACATGTCTATATGCTCATGGTAATCCCAGGGCGATTTCAGCACAGCTACATCGTACTGCTGCCAGTCCACCTGCGCATCGTTCCATATCTCGCTGTGTATGTCCAGCTCCTTACCTTTCAGAAACTCCAGCACCTCGCTCTCCTCATCCACCGTCAACCCCTGCGTGTACCGCTCCTGCTTCACATAACTTATATAGGCTATCCTCATCGCTGCAAATCTAAGCGTAAAACGCTTCGATCATAACTACAACCTCCCCACATACACCTTAGTATCATACCCCACAGTCACCTTACCATCAACCTGATGCTTATCAAACAAAATGCACAGGTCACTTATCATCGCATCAAACCCTGCATCCTCCCTCGCAGGCATATACGATGAGGACAGCAGCCTGCCCTCCGCTCCCATAAAGTCAAACACCTGCTTATTGTCAAATACCTCCAGGTGCATTGGCTGTGGACTGTAGAATTTCGCCACATCCTCCGCGCTTATGTTCCGGTGGTCTATTTTCACATAGTCTGTAGCATGTTTCAATATCAGCTCCTCATATTCTTTTTCGAACAGCGAGCTTACCCTCCTTTCATTCCACATTAGTACCACCAACCCATCGGGCTTCAATATCCTCAGGAACTCCTCCTTTGCCTTCGGCACATCAAACCAATGGTATGCCTGCCCGGCAATTATAGCATCTACAGTATCCGCTGCCAGCCCTGTGTTCTCTGCGCTGCCCTCCTGCGCACCAAATGCAGGATACCAGCCCAATAGCTCTTTCGACTTTTCACGCATCTCCTTATTTGGCTCCACTGCTATTA
>DLGO01000152.1:40866-41611 GCA_002482725.1 Bacteroidetes bacterium UBA7692
CTCTTCTTTCAGAAACAGCTCCGTAGATATGCCTGTACCGGCACCAATGTCCGCTATCAGGCTACCTTTTACCAGGCCATACTGCTCCTCCAGGAACTTAACAATAGCCACAGGATAATCCGGCCTGTATTTTACATAATCCTCTACCCTGTTGCCAAATCTTGTTGTGCTGTCGTTTGCCATATTATACCGTTTCAGGCAAAGCTAGCCATTATAAAGTCACCAAATCTGAACTCATGTTAATATTTGGATGCAAGTATTTATCTCCCATTTTCCCTTTATATTCGTCCTCTTCAAATCAAATACCTCCCAATGACTAATCGCTTTATCGCTACGCTTGCCGCAGCAGCTGTTATTTCACTTACATCGTGCAATTCCAAACCTGCCGCCAGTGAAAACAACTTCGAAAAAGAACTCCAAGGCTTATTTGTAAATGCCAAGGACGGCGATATCATCGAGCTTCCCGAAGGCACCTTCAACCTTTCGCGACCGCTTGTTTTGGATGGTGTAAAGAACATTACCATCAAAGGCAAAGGCNNATCGACAAAACCATCCTTAACTTCAAGGGACAGAAAGACGGTGCAGAAGGCATACGCGTTACTGCCGATGGCGTTAAAATGGAAGACTTCACCATATTGGATGCTAAAGGTGATTGCATAAAAGTACAGGATGCAAACGGCATCACTTTCCGCAACCTGAAAGTGGGCTGGAAGGCACTTCACGCTACCACAAACGGCTCTTACGG
>DLGO01000119.1 GCA_002482725.1 Bacteroidetes bacterium UBA7692
TCACCGCCATTTTTTGGGATGGTATGTACCGACAGGATTGTAGAAAAAAGCCGACAGAATTTACGGATAATATATTGAAAAGCAATGATTAAGGAGGAGAAAACAACCGCAAAAAAGTTAAGGATAGTTGAAAAAAACGCGATTTCCGCCAACCCACCGCTACTCACCGCCAATTTTTGTGATGGTATGTACCGACAGAATTGCGGAATAAAAGCCGACAGAATTTTGGGATAATGCATTGAAAAGCAATGATTAAGGAGAAGAAAACAACCGCAGAAAAGTTGAGGGATGTTGAGTTCCGACAGAATTGAGGCTAAAACCGTCAGTAGCGTTATCCTGAAAGATTAACTGTTCAGGTACAGAAATGGTAAAAGAAAACCGGTCAATTCCATGAGTTTTCAGGCAGCCAATTTCTATTCATAGCTCTTTGATAATCAAATGTCAGGAGCAATAAAATTGGAGATTTAAAAACGCACAAAAATTAGAAAACGGCAAAGACAAAAAAGTGAACCCCTACCACCTATTTTTCATCTTATTACTACTTTTTACAGCCTCGTGTAAGCCTACGCGACATTCAACGGCCGAAACAATCAATCCCTACTGCAAATTTGTGGAATGGACAGATACTGCATCTCTTGAAGCAAAGGTGCTGTATGATATCCCTGACAGGTACTGGCAGCTATCGCGGCCACATGGTACTGCAATATTGGTGCGCACCAGCGTAGGTGATACCCTTAGAATAATAGTAACGGGTTTTCCAGGTTTAGGGTTTGAAGCCGGTGAATCCATAAGCATAAAACCCCAGAAACAGCATATCCAATATGGAACTATCACCGACTATACAACAGATAGCACAGGTAAACTCACCATTGCTCCGGAACAAAAAAGATTGCTGAATACCATATATGGAAACATAGAAAAAGCCGGGAATACCAAATAATCCAATCACCATTATTACTTTATGAAGATAAATCCACTAGTCAGGCTTTTCGCAATACCGGGCATTCAGGTTGCGGCTTTTCACTTGCTACTGAGAGCATTCGTATGGGCCATATCATTTTCACATGAGTGGAACCATGATTTTCAGCGTGGGATGATGTGGCAGTTCTATCATTATTGCTTCACGGGCATCGCCATAGCCACCAACGTTTACCTTATGTGCTTTCCCGCCACCTCTACTGAGGCGAAAGCACTACTATACTTTGTAGCAATGGGCATACTGGTGCTAATTTTTGAAGGAAACTTTTTCTACTATGAAGTGTGGATGGCGCACATAAGCGCAATGACGGTTTTAGTGGTAAGCCTTGCCTTTGAACACCGTAATAAAACCACCATTTAAACTTCAGTTACAAAAGCTTGTCTGAACCAAAGAGTCTTTAAATATGTTGGAAAATGTGTTAGGCTTTATAAAAAATAGAAATTACCTTCGGTATAACATACAAAATAAAAAACACAATATGACTATCAAATCAATTTTAAGCACGTTTCTGATTGTATTGGCATTCAACACTTTTGCGGCAGATAAGTGGGTACGCACCTACTTTAATGCAGAGAAGGATGGTAAAATAGAAATATACAAGGTAGGCGATAAATACTTTGGCAAGATAATATGGCTAAAAACGCCAAACGACCCTGCTACCAATACTCCTAAAGTAGATAAGAATAATCCGGATGCTACGCTGGCTAAAAAGCCCGTGCTTGGATTGGTGATACTTAAAAACTTTGTAGCGAACGGCGAAAACGAGCTGGCAAATGGTACTATATACGACCCAAAAAACGGCAAAAACTATGATTGCAAAATAACCCACAAAGGTAATACGCTGGACGTGCGTGGATATGTAGGTGTGCCAATGTTTGGCAGGACTACTGTATGGACCGCAGTAGAGTAAAACCTACAGCAAGCAAGTAAAAGACAATAGTGGCAGCAATACTGATAAAGAACATAAAGGCGCTGGTGGGGGTGCGCAGCAGCAATGCTGCAGTGAAGGGAGTGGCCATGCGCGAACTGCCCGCCATAGACAACGCATACCTGCTGACTGAAGGCGATAGCATAAAGGCATTTGGCCCGATGGCAGAATGCCCGGAGCGCGCTGATACCATTATAGATGCCAAAGATAAGTTTGTATTGCCTGCCTGGTGCGACTCCCATACGCATATAGTATATGCAGGAAGCAGGGAAAACGAGTTTATAGATAAGATAAACGGGCTGAGCTATGAGGAAATAGCAGCACGCGGTGGCGGCATACTGAACTCTGCCAGGCGGCTGAACGAAACCAGCGAAGAAGCCTTGTATGAGAGCGCTGCAGCCCGGCTGGCTGAAACCAAAGGATTTGGTACAGGAGCTATAGAAATAAAAAGCGGTTATGGACTATCGTTAGAAGGTGAGCTGAAAATGCTGAGGGTGGTGAGAAGATTGAAGGAGGACTCGGCACAGATAATCAAATCAACATTCCTGGGGGCACATGCGGTGCCTGCCGAATACAAGGCCAACAGAGAAGGCTATCTGCGACTGCTGATAGACGACCTTTTGCCCAGAATAGCAGGCGAAGGGTTGGCAGACTTTATAGATGTGTTTTGCGACAAGGGCTTCTTTACACCAGATGAAACAAGTAGAATACTGGAAGCAGGCGCTAAGTACGGCCTGCCGCCTAAGATACACGCCAATGAGCTGGACTACAGCGGTGGCATAGAAACCGGAGTGCGACACCAGGCACGCTCTGTCGACCACCTGGAGTTTACGGGAGATGAGCAGATAGCCACACTACTGGCGTCGGATACCATGCCTACACTGCTGCCAAGTACAGCTTTCTTTCTACGGCTGCACTACGCGCCTGCCAGGAAGATGATAGATGCAGGATTGCCTGTGGCGCTGGCAACAGATTATAACCCGGGTTCATCACCATCGGGCAATATGCCGTTTATACTGTCGCTATCGTGCATCAATATGAAGATGCTGCCGGAAGAGGTGATAAATGCGGCCACTATAAACGGGGCTTATGCTATGAATGTGACGGATGAAGCAGGTTCTATAACCATAGGCAAAAGAGCCAATCTGATAATTACCAAGGCAATACCTTCTGTAGCTTTTATCCCTTATTCATTTGGGAGCAACCCGGTGGAGCAGGTGATACTAAATGGGGAGATTGCCTAGAACTTAGGGCTGAAGCCGATTTTAACGGCCCAGTTTTGCCCGTACCCTGCCAGTTTGGTAGCAGTTTCGTCGCGATAAGTACACCTGAAAATAAAGTCGAGGCGGATAACTTTCAGGATATTATCGAAACCAAAACCAGCCTCCACATAAGGAATAGGAAACGGGCGTGCTATATCGTTTGGCAGTTCAACAACCTCGCGGTTGGCTTTGCTCATGTGTCCTATGAGTGCTTTAAAGGTAATGAACTCGCGTATCTGGAGTTTCTTGATACCCGGTATCTTGTTGAGGAAGAAGCCATCGAAGTGGTGGTCGATCCATACAGACACGAACTTATCGGAAGTAAACTCGAAAGTGCGCATTAGGTTATAACCGGTGAAATCGTAGATAAAACCACCTAAACTACCTGTGAAAACAAAGGCGTTAGGATAAGGTGTTTTACCCAGGATATAGCCCGCTTTTACCTGATATTTGGTGTAGCCGATAACACTCTGTAGCCTGTGCTTCAGCAGCAGGTTAAACTTAAGGTAGTTATAATCACCCTCCAGCAAGCCCTTGGCGCCGGCGGTAATACGGAAGTTAAGGGCAGGGTATTTTGTCTGCTGAAAATAGCGGTAACCAAAGGCCGCATAGTTCTGGTCTTTGTATGAGTAGCGGAAATCAGCAAATACCTCGGTAGTAGTAAAGTCGTTGATGCTTTTGGTAGCACCAAGCCCATCCTCGGTGGTGAAGTTGAATACCCCGGGTATGGAATAATAGGTTTTCTTCTCAAGCCCAATCATGGTAGAAAGGCCCTTTGACCAGTCCTTCTCCCACTGCACATTGGCAATGCGCACCTTCATCACCTTCTTCAGAGGATTGTTGTTGAGCAAGGTAAGGGAGTTGTCGAATGTAAGGAAAAGGTTCTCTTGCCCCAGCACCATCAGATCATACTGATACCATGCCTGCAGGGCATTCCACTTGCGGGTTTTGGAAGGGAGCTGGATGCGCACGGTGCCACTATACTTCCAATCTTTGTCTCCTAAGCCATAAGCCGCATAACCATGGAACAGGAGGTTTTTGGAGAAGTGCTTGGTGGTACGGAACGACATACGCAGGCGATAACCCTCTACACTGTTCTTGCTGAAAATCTGGTAAAAGCGCCCGAACTCAATAGGCCCATCAATATTGGGAATACGGAACATGGCCGTGGTAAGCACATTGATACCATAGAAAAGGCGTTTGAATGCCGGAACGGTTAGTAGGGTGTCGGAGTTGTAATACACCAAACGCTCCTGCGGTGTCAGTTCCTCGAAGCGAAGGGTATCCAGTATCTTGCGGCCGCGGGATTTGGCGCTATCCTGAAACACGACCTCATCGACACCCTTAAACATGGTATCGGGGATGGAGATATTTACTTCGAAGTCCTTGCGGTTGTATAGCTTTTGGATAAGTACTGCCAGCTTGTTCTTTTTGCGGTTGAGACTACCGATGGCCTGTAGTCTTTCACGGTTCATCACCCATTGCCCATTAATAAGCTGGAAAGTCTGCTCAATGGAATAATCTGCAATAAAGTTAAGATTGGCCTTTTCATTTGGCCTTAGCTTAATAGATTTCAGCCCCCAGGTTGCAGAGTCTACCCAGGCATAACCCTTCATGGCTATGTCTTCTTTGTTTTTGGCTACAAAGTGTAGCTTATATGTTGTACGACCTTCGATCTTTGAAGTATCGGTAATATAATAGCGGTAAAGCACGCGCGCTGTAGGTGCAAAAGGTGACTGAAAGCTCTTGCCCGCTATGACATATAAGTTCTCGTAAGGATTAATGACATCGAACTGGTAATCCAGCATGGCATTAACCGATTCGTTATCTACCCCGGTGATGGCATCTGCCTTTACTATCTTTTTAATATCCTTAGGATTTTTCCGGTAGAACACTTCGCTTACGCTTTCCTTTAACAAACCAGGATTGAATTTGCTGCTATCCTCGGTGTAATCAATGTTTTCGAAAAGGAAATGGAAGGGCCTCAATATCCTGCGCTCGGTAAGACTTGGAGGCGGATTGAGCAAGGACACCAGAAACTTGTTATACTCCATATAATGGTAGTTATCTGCATTATCCTGTTGGTTCTGCTCTTTGTGCTTTACCACCTGCGCGTATACATACATGGCTGGTGTATCGATATACTTGCGGCGCTTTCCGGCTTTCACGGTTACTTCGCCCAGTGAGATGTCAGATTCATTAAGCTCTACGCTTAGCTCCTGGTATTTGCCATTTCGCACCTTTTTGGTATAGGTGGTATAGCCCAGGTAGGAGAAAGAAATAGAGTCGGCTTTGTCCGGAGTCCTTATCCTGTAGTATCCCTTATCATCGCTGTTGGTAGCGCGCAACTGCCCTGTAAACCGCACATTGGCATAGGCTATAGGCTCCTGTGTTTTAGCATCCAGAATACGGCCAAAGACCTCAGTAACCTGAGCATTGACCATAGAAGCAAACAGTAGTAGCAGGACTAAAAAAGAAATACGGGATATAAACCTCAAATGAAACAGTACACTTAAATGAGTTGCGAATATAATGAAGACTTAACAGAGAAAGAGGCTTAAAGTTTAATATAAGCCAGCTTTCTGCAATCATCATTAAAATATGGTGCCATACTATTTAATAGTCGGATCTATCTGCCTGGCACGCTTCAGATACTGTTCGGCCTGCATCTCGTTGCCCTTGCTGCGATAGGTAATGCCCAAATAGTACAAAGCACGGGAGTTAACAGGGTTGATGGCCAACACCTGTTCGAAGCAGGAAATAGCCTTATCGTAGTTCTGCGTCATGCCATTGATACTGCCGAGGTTCATCCAGCCATCTTCGTAGCGTGGATTTATGGCAACTACTTTTTCATATAGCTCCAGAGCCTCTTTGTAGCGGTTCGACTGAAAGTAGGCGCTACCAAGGTTATTAAGTGTAATGATGTCATTTGGATTCAGCTTCCTGGCCTGTTCGGAGTATTTAACCGCATTTGCATAATCTCCTGTTTTATAGTAGCCAACACCTAACTGCGACAAAGCCTCGGAATAGCCCGGATAAATAGCAAGCGATTGATTCAGCAAGCTGATACCCTGCGCAAAAAGCAACTTCTGTTTTGCAGGGTCTTTTTCGGCAGGAGCCTGCGCCTTAATTATTTCGTTGCCTAAGTAATAGTGCGCACGGGTACTTTCCTTTAGCTCCGGCAAGTCTGTAGTGTATAGCGTATAATTATTTTTCCAGGCAGGGTTGCGGGCTATGGTTTTTACTGAGAACAAAACCACGATTACCGCTAATACACCAAGGACTTTTGCATTGGCAGAGGCAAACTGACCGATAGATGCAAATGCCTGGCTCTCTTTCACTGTTTTGGTAGCCAACAATAGCAAGTAAGCTACAGCAATACAAAAGGCAAAACTCGGGAAGTACATAAGACGCTCTGCCATACCAACACCTATAATGATGAAGATGTTGCTGAACAGCACAATGGTGATGAAATAGAAAAGTATAGCAAAGGATAAAGGATTCTTTTTGGGCAATTGCCAAAGAGCAAAAATACCAAGGCCCAAGTGAACAAGAAGCGATAGCCAAAAGGTGATATCCGTAAATGAAGCCAACGGAATCTTATTGAAAGAGTAGTCGTACAGCAATGGGTGCGGCACTAGCAACAGCTTCAGATAAAGACCAAGCACCTTGATAGCAGTGGCCAACCTGATGCCCAAATCAGGAGCGCCTACCAGGAAGTTGTCCAGTGTAGTAACTGATGAATCGCTCAACTTGCCATCCAGTACATTGAAGCGGATTATCATGTAAAGAACCGTGGCGCCAACCAAAGGAAGTACCGCAAGAGCAATCTGCTTTGGTTTAACTGCTGTAAAGAACCACAGTATAAGTGGGAATCCTGCCAGCATAGTGATAGTGGACTCTTTGCTAAGAAGAGCAGTAAAGAAGAAGAGGGCCGAAAGCCCTAAGCTAAGCCAATTTAATTTGTGCTTGCTTTCATCTGCCAATTGAAATGAGGTAACCGCAGCAAGCAGGCTATTGAGCGAAAGCAATGCAAAAAGGAAACAGAGGATCTCGTCGCGGCTCTTGATATTGGCTACCACCTCCGTATGTATGGGATGGGCAATGAACAATAACGAAATGAGCAATGGAAGCACAAGGTTGTACTTAGAGAAAACCTTGCGCAGCACATTGAACAGGACAAAGCCGGTGATGGCATAGAGCAATACATTTACCCAGTGGCTTAGCGCAGGTTTATCCGGGGCAATCTCCCACTCTATGGCATACATAATGAGGGAAAGAGGGCGGTACAATCCATCTTCCAGATTAAAATAGCCATAACGGTAAGATGTTTTCAATATAGTAGGTATAGCCTCTGTACCGCGCATTACAATGTTGTTTTCGCGGAGTACCGAATAGTCGTCCAAGGCGTACTCGTGATTGAGCGTGTTGGCATAAAGCAAGAAACCAAGTGCCGCTACCAGTAGCCCAAGGATAAGTGACAGCTTATTATCAGGCATCTTTACCTTAGGTGATTGCTGCGGTTGCGCTTGTTGCCTTTCCTGTCTTTTTTGCTTTCCCATACTATATAATATTCTTTGACTTATCAATTAAAAAAAATGGCCTATCGCCTTGAAGCAGCATAAGCGGGATTTAATTGCACTGCCCGGGCAAAATTCTCATCTGCTTTTGCTTTGTCACCTTTATTTCCGTAGCTGATGAAGAGGTTGAAGTAAGCAGGCGCATAATTAGGATTGATCTGTAGCAGGCGATTGAAACTTACAATTGCATTGTCAAACTCTGCCTTCAAACCATAAGCCACCCCGAGGTCTTCCCAATAAGAGGCTTCGCCAGGATTCATCTCTGTTGCTTTTTTCAGGTATGGTAAGGCATTATCAATCCGGTTCAAACCCCTGCCATATACCACGCCAACCTTGTGCACAGCCTCCGCATTTTCCGGTTGCACATTCATGGCATATTGAGCATACATAAGCGCAGAGTCGCCTTTACCCGTGCTGATATAAGCATCAGCCACCCTAAGTGCAAGTGCTATTTCCTTAGGCTTCATATTAAGCGCAGTTTGTAAATAAGGTAAAGCTTCTGCATACCGTTTTTCATTGAATAACAGGTTTCCGGAATTCTGGTAGGCAAAGAACTCGCCCCCTTTATTCAACTCAATTATCCTGCGGTAGAAAGGTAAAGCAGCCTCAACACTCTTATAATAATTGTACTGAGCATTGCCCATCAGCAATAGGGCATTAAAGTTGTCAGGGTAAATCTGTAATGACTTGGTTAAATGAACCATAGCCTCCGTCAATATCTCTTTGCGCTTAAGGCTATCGGTTTGCTTTTCGGCTTCGGCAATCATATCCCCGCCAACGGATGTCTGCACCTTGGCGCTATTGGGCGAGTTAACCACATCGGCCTTGAAAAGAGTAAGATTGTCTTTCCAATCCATATTCCGGCTATATGTTTTGGCAGTATACAAGAACAATACTACAGAAGCCAACACAGTTACGAATACAGGCTTTAGGCGATTGGATGTAACCAGATAGTTGAGTCCAGCTGCAAGTAGCAATGTAAAGCCGAGTGAAGGCATAAAGACAAAACGCTCGTTCATAATAATACCGACCGAAATCAATACATTAGACACCACTGAAAAGGTGATAAAGAAGAATAATATGGCATAAGAGGGTATTGTTTTGCGCATAAACTGATTGAGCGCAATGGACACCAATGCAAGAGTAGACACTGCGCCTGCTATGAATTTTGGTGTACCAAAACCTATCAAAGGTATCTGATTGTAATAGTAATCGTGGGTAAGCGGATGCGGGAATATCAATTTGATATAATACAGCATAAAGCTATAAACCGGCGTGGCAAAGCGCTCCTCAAATGTAGATCCGGCAAAAGGGTTATTCAATATTTCTGTAATCTCCTTGCTATCAGCGGCTGCATATTTCTCCCTCAGCATAAAATATATGCCTACAGGTACTATATAAGCCAAAAGCACTATAGCATAATCCTTGAACCTTGCATTGGTAAAGAAGTAATAGGTAAGCGGAACCACTGCCAGGAATGTGATAGCATTCTCTTTGGAAAGCAGGCTCAGGAACAACGCAAGTGTCCCCAGCAATATGTAGTAGAGTTTATTTTCCTTAACAGCAGCTACCGCCGACCACAAGGCCAGTATGGCGAAAAGCATACTCAGTATTTCATCACGCCCCTTAATATTAGTAACAGCCTCGGTATGTATAGGATGAGCAGCAAACAATACAGCGCACAGGAATGGAATGCTAACATAAAAAGGGAGGTCGCGCCTCTTTGGCAAGAGGTAACGCAGCAGCAAGAAAATACAAACGCACAAACCACCGAATAATACCACATTGATTGCATGGCTATAGGCCGGTTTCAGTCCGTACATTTCGTACTCTACAGCAAATGTGGCTATACTAAGCGGACGGTAGCGCCCCCCGGCAACCAGGCTTTTCTTCTCCTGAAAGTAACCCACAAAGGCATCTGTGGTAAAAATATCCTTTAGTCCATTTATGCCTTGCTTAGTAAACACATTCTCGGTAAGTACAATGGAATCGTCCAGTGCATAGTCATTGAACAACGAGTTGCCATATACCAGGCAGGTAAAAATGAATATAATGAGCGAGGGTAATTTAGCCGAACCGGCTATGCCACCACTTTCGGCAGTGCCGGATGCAGGTGCCTGTTTTTTTACTTGTACCTGTGCTTGTTCTTTGTTCGCTTTTTGCTTTGCCATGTTATAAAGTTACTGTTTGTCTTACAGGAGTTTGTATCTCTTGCCGGGTAAACTTACAATCAAATCGTTCATTTCCATTTCTAAAAGTGTGGAAGATAGCTCGCCCGATGGTAAACCGCTCTTGCCCAGCATTACATCTATTACACTTTCACCCTCCTTCAATATGTTATAAACTATGCCTTCATTCTCATTCAGCTTTAGCGTAAGCTGCTTTGGCTTCCTGGCTTTGGTATTGATTTCCAGGCCCCAGTTCATAGCCTCCAGTATATCGCGGCCATTTTCTACCATAGTGGCCTTATACGTTTTTATCAGGAAGTTGCAGCCACTGGAATACCTGTCGATAGAGCGGCCCGGAATGGCAAACACATCGCGGTTATAGGAGTTAGCGATATTGGCAGTGATAACCGCGCCACCCTTGATGTCGCTTTCTACCACTACAGTGAGGTCACACATGCCTGCCACTATCCTGTTGCGCATAGGAAAATTGGACGGGTGAAAAATGGAGGTAGAACCGTATTCGGTAAGCAGACCTCCTTGTGCCAGCATACGCTTGGCGCTATTGCGGTGTGCATCCGGATAAATCTTGTTCAGCCCGTGAGCCAAAACACCTATGGTATTTAATCCCCTATCCAGTGCGGCATTATGGGCTGCTATATCTATACCATAGGCTAAACCGCTTACCACAAGGGCACCTGTGGCAGAAAAATCATCAATTAACTTTTTGGTAACCTCTTTACCATACTCGGTTGCCTTACGGGTACCTACTACGGCTATCTTTTTAGCGACATTCAGGTCGGCATTCCCCTTGTAAAACAGCATTATAGGGGAGTCTGCACAGTCTTTCAGGCGCTCAGGGTATTCTTTATCGGTAAAGAAAATGGGAGATATATTGTGCTTCTCTATGAACTTAATTTCCTCTTCTGCCTTGATCAAAGCATCAGATTTCAATATAGCCTCTACCCTATCCTCACCGATATTGGGAATTTTCAATAACTTAGATTTGCTCGCTTTAAACACAGCCTCTGAGCTGCCACAGTATGCAAGGAGGTTTTTAGCCAATATGCTACCTATTTGGGGCAGCATGGTAAGCGCAATGTTGTAAAGGAGTTGATTAGGTGTAGTTTTGTTCAAAGTATCTTAGCGTAAATGAATTTTCAAAAATATAGAATGCGTGGAATACTCCTTGCATGTTGTACAGGTATTTTACTAACGGCTGCCTGGGGGCAGGATAATTACTACCAGTCGGCCGGTAACAAAATGTACTGGAAGAATAAAAGGCCACATGCTGCCTATTGGCAACAGGATGTAGCCTATAATATAAAAGCGACCATAGACGAAACCACAGATATAATAACTGGAGAGGAGCAGCTGACCTATTGGAACAACTCCCCCGATACCATTTACTATGTATTTTTCAACCTGTACCAAAATGCTTTCCAACCGGGCAGCTACCTGGACAAGCTACAGCACGAAAATGATGTACACCCCAGCTATGGTAAATATGAATCGGCAAGGCAGGGCATATCTATAGAAAGGATAAGCGTGGGCAAAGCTAAGCCCAACCTTGCTACAACCAGCGAAAGTAGTCCGTATAATGTGAAAACAGAACTGGACAATACTATACTGAAAGTGTACCTGCCTGAGCCGCTATTGCCCAATAGCTCAACAGTAATCAATATCGGGTTCAGGACTTTTTATGACAATGGAGGTGTAAGGCGCAGGATGAAGAAGTACAAGGCATGGGGATTTAACCACTACAACGGCTGCCAGTGGTACCCTAAGATATGCGTGTACGACAACCACGCCGGATGGAATACCGACCAGCACCTGAACAGGGAGTTTTATGGAGACTTCGGCTCATGGGACGTGGAACTAAATTTTGCCTCAAACTTTGTAGTAGAGGCTACAGGAGTATTGCAGAACGAAAGTGATGTGCTGCCTGACTCTCTGAAAGCCAAGCTTCATATCAGCAATTTTAAGGATAAAGTATGGGATAGCAAGCCAAGTGTTATAACACCTTATAAAAAGGGAGTGCGCAAAACATGGAAGTACCATGCTGATAATGTACATGACTTTGCCTTTACCGCAGACCCAACCTACCGAATAGCAGATACCATGTGGAATGGTGTACGCTGCGTGGCCATAGTACAGGAGCCGCACGCATCGGGCTGGCAGAATGCCGCCGAATATTGCGCCAAGATCATTCGCTGCTTTTCCAGGGATTTTGGTATGTACGAATACCCCAAAATGGTGGTGGCAGATGCGGCAGATGGTATGGAGTACCCGATGATAACCCTGGACGGCGGCCGCGACCCGGAAAACAGAGGCTTACTGGTACATGAGGTAGCACACAACTGGTTTTACGGTATGCTGGGCAACAACGAAACCTACAGGGCCATGATGGATGAAGGGTTTACTCAGTTTCTAACAGCATGGGGTATGGAGCATATAGACAATACAGACACAATCATTTATAACCATGCCGGAGTAAAGAACAAGTACGTAAAGAAGTTTCTGGAGCCTACGAATATCCGTGACAACAAAGTATACATAGGTTATATGCAGGATGCTATACTGGAAGCAGATGAACAGTTAAATACCCACTCTGACCAGTTTAACGGAGCGCTGGGACAGGGCGGCGGCTACAGGCAGGTATACTCCAAGACAGCCGCCATGCTGTATAACCTGCAATATGTGCTGGGAGATTCGCTCTTTCAGGCGGCTATGCAACACTATGTAGCCCAATGGAAAATGTGCCACCCATACCCAGAAGATTTCCGCAACTCTATAATCCGGTTTACCAAACAAGACCTTAACTGGTTCTTTGACGAATGGATGGAAGGCACTAAGCGCAACGACTATAAAATACAATCGGTAAAGAAAGGGAGCATTACCAATGAGTTTGAGATAAAGCTGAAAAGGAAAGGCAGGATGCAAATGCCGATAGACCTGCAGGTGATAGCTAAGAATGGCGCAGTCCATAACTTCTATATACCCAATACATGGTTCGAAAAGAATACTGCTGACTCTGTAAAACATTTATCGCGGTGGATAGGATGGGATAAACTTCAACCAACCTATACTGCCACTGTAAATATTCCATCAGGTATAAAAAATGTAATAATAGACCCAAGCGAGCGTATGGCAGATATCAATATGCTGAACAACCGCAGGAAAGGAAATGTAGAGGTGCGCTTTGACTCGAAGATATACCCGTTCCCGTCCTGGAAGAAGTACCGGCTATACCTGAGACCCGATATATGGTACAATAGCTACGATGGATTTAAAATAGGGATGCACCTGAACGGGAACTATATGAATGTGAAACATGTATTCAGCTTTACTGCATGGATAAATACACGTGTGGCACAGGGGCCCGAGAAATATATACCAAGCGATATGAAAGATAAGGCAGGGTGGTTCTCTTACCGCTTTGACTACCGCACAGCCATAGACAGGCTATCTAAGAATGCAACCTTTACATTTAGCTCGCGTTGGCTGGATGGCTATGAAATGTACCGTGTAGGCATAACCAAGCAGCTACCCAAAAACTTTAGCATAGAGATATTCCTGAAAGCCTTTACCCGAAACGAGGAAGCATGGAGGAACTACCTGATGTACCCGGGCGAATGGACAACGATATACCACGAAAATGAGTCGAAAGCCATGAATACCTCTATAAATATTGCTGCCACCTACAGCTACGCCAAGCCAAAGGGTTCGGGCAATGTGAAAGTAAACTGGCGCAGTGCCACCCTTTTCAACAGTACCAACTACCACTACCTGGAAGCAGAGCATAAAAACATAAGCAGCGCATGGAAGCTTGATTTCCGCACCAGGGTATACGGCCGCATAGGAACGGGCACCAATGTGCCAAGTGAAAGTGCCTTGTACTTTGCACAGGCAAACGGCGAGGAAATGATGGAGAACAAATACGTTCGGGCCAAGGGATTTTTTCCTGCAGAGTGGGCGGGTAAATTCGGTGAAGGGACTAACCATTTCCACTATGGTGGTGGGTTAAACCTGAGGGGCTATGCTGGCTACCTGATGGTGGAAAAAGACAAGGAAGGGAATGTAGTAAATACATATAAGGGCAATTCAGGGCTTTCAGCAAATCTGGAAATCGATTTCAACAGGATTGTAAAAGTTAAAAATGCGAAACTACGTGAGTTTGTATTGCTGAATACCTACCTGTTTGCCGATGCAGGAAGCATAGTTTATGATAACTCTGCAGGTAAAAAGCAATTCTCCCGGCTAAGGGCAGATGCAGGTGTGGGCGCGGCTCTTACCATAAAAAAGTGGGGCGTGCTGCAAGGGGTGAAACCACTCACTATACGTTTTGATGTACCATTCTTCCTGAGCAGTGCTCCGGCGGGAGAAAAAAATGTTCAGTGGAGATTTGTTGTAGGTGTAAGCCGTTCGTTTTAACTTAGCGGCTCTTCAGAATCTTCATCATCATAGTTTTTAAATTTCTCAGGCAAAATGTACACAATAGGTACCGGCAAAGCGGATATAACAGCATATTACAAAGGTGCAAGCATGCTTGGCTATGGCATGTATTTTAACACCATGGAAGCTATAGAAACACCGCTTTCCGCAAGGGCGGTGATCGTAAAATGGGGAAGCAAGAAGCTATGCTTTGTGAACTGTGAGCTTGGTTTTATTACAATTTCCATTAGAAATGGAGTATTGGGCAGGTTACAGAAAAACTATCCGGCTTTTGATATAACGGAAGATAACCTGATGCTAACGGCGCAGCATACACACAGCGCACCGGGTGGTTATTCATTTTACCAATACTACAATATACCTACTCCGGGATTTGTAAAAGAGATATACGAGAAGATAGTAAACGGCATAATAGAGGCTATAGTAGCAGCAGAAAGCAACTATGAAGAAGGCACTATAGAATTTGGGAAGGGAGAGTTTGAGCTGGATAAGGAAGTATCTTTTAACCGATCGATAAAAGCATATAATGCCAATAAAGATGTGACCCAAAAGATAAATGACAAAACCCGCAACCTGGGAACCGACAGGCAAATGCTGTTGCTAAAATTTAAAAGCAAGACGGGCAAGGAACTGGCGTGCATCAATTGGTTTGGGGTGCATACCACCAGCATATCCAACGACAACCACAAAGTATGTGCGGATAATAAAGGCTTTGCGTCTACCTACTTTGAGGAGCAAAAAGCAAAAGAAGGCAGCGATAATTTCGTAGCCATATTTGCACAAGGGTCGTGTGGCGATGTATCGCCCAAATTCATACACAACCCTAAGCACATATTCCCAAGGGGCAACTATGAGGGCAAATTCCCGGATGATATAGAGAGCGCCAAATACAATGGCAAGCTTCAGAAAGAGAAAGCAGAGGAAATATACAATGGAGCTAACCAGATAGTTTCAGAAAATCTGGACTCTGTTTTTGCTTATACCCGATTTACGGATATACAATGCGACCCTAAGTTTGCTGATGGTAAAACAGATGCTATAACCAGCCCGGCCTGCCTGGGTACCAGCTTCTTTGGCGGTGCCATTATGGATGGCCCGGGTATGCATCCGATATTGCTGAACCTCGTGAGGCTATTTGTAAAAGGCGCAAAAGTACTCGATAAAATCACCATGCCGTTTAAGAGCAAGGAAGAGCAGGAAGCAATAAAGCGTAAATTCAAAGCACAAGGTGTAAAGGATGTGCTATCTGAAACCACAGCGAAGAAGGTATTTATGACCACCCGTATAGATAAGCTGATAGTGCCATCATTCCTGGATCCAAGCATAGAGAGTTTAAAGACCTTTTACCAGAATGTAAAAAACAGCCCATTCCCATGGACTGCAGAGGTATTGCCACTGCAGATATTCATATTGGGAGAACTGGCAATAGTAGGTGTACCGTTTGAGCTGACCGTGGTAGCGGGCAGGAGGCTGCAAAAAACAATGGAAGAAGCGTTGAAAGATAAGGGCATCACCCAAATCATACTTTCGCCATACGCTAATGGCTACTCGGGCTATATAACTACATACGAGGAGTACCAGGTTCAAATGTACGAAGGCGGACACACCGTATTTGGTGAATACAGCCTGGCTGCGTTGCAAACCAAGCTGGATGCCCTGGCAAAAGAAATAGTAAAGCCTGAAAACAACAGGAATATACAACGCGATATGCCACCACAGTTTACAGAGCAGGACCTGGAGGTATTCTCTTTCTACAAGCGCAAATGGTATATTAAAAACGAGAATAGGATATCGGTAAAGAAATAGTGCGCTATTTCTGTGGCGTCCACACTCCTACTTTAATCCAAACCCCGGTGCGTTTGGTGAGGTAATCTTCCATGCGGCAAAAGATATTGCCTTTGGGTATCTGGTATCGGGGCAATTCTTTCACTCTCATTACAGTGGCAGTATCCCTTATCACGTGTGCAGTTACATTATAATAGCATCTTTGCATTATAAACCGCCGGTATGCAGTTGAGTCCCTTTCGGCTGAATACACACAGCTTCCCAAGACAAGCACCAATAATAAAAGGGCCACGCGCTTAAGCATTGCCTAAAATTAAGGTGATTTGTTTATAATTGAGCACTTATAGCAATAGTTTACATTAATTATAAACAACTGCCCCATTTTGAGGAAATATATCGCGCCTGTGTCGCAAAACAATTTTTACATTCGCCGAATAAATAATAATAAATGATTCAAGTAGCACCAAATACGGTAGTGAAACTGGCCTACCAATTGCGCAATGAACCAAACGGAGAAATAGTAGATGAAGCAACAGCGGATTCTCCATTTCCTTTCCTGTTCGGCCACCAGAATGTATTACCTAAATTTGAAGATAACCTGCGCGGCAAGTTTACCGGCAGCACATTTGAGTTTGTACTAAGCCCTGAAGACGGATACGGAGTATATGATGAAACTGCTGTAATACAGCTTGCTAAAGAAATGTTCAGCGTAGATGGAGTGGTACAAGAAGACCTGATGGCAATAGGCACCATATTGCCGTTGCAAGACGACAGGGGCAATCCTTTTCAAGGACGTGTGGTAGCAGTAGAAAATGAAGCTGTAACCGTAGACCTGAACCACCCTCTTGCCGGTAAAGAATTGCACTTCAGCGGTACTATACTTGATATACGCGATGCTCACCCAATAGAACTGGAACATGGCCACGTTCACGAGAACGGCAACCACCACCATTAATAAGCAGCTAGTATTTAATCAGCTTAATTTCCTTGCCTTTACGCAAAAATTGCCTCAGCAATTTTTGCGTATCAGGTGAGTCTTCGTCCTCCTTCACCAATTCTTTCAGGTTATCTACCGTAGGTGAAGTCACTTCAGGATTATAGAAGCCATAACCCTTATAAACGCCATTCTCCACCCATACTATACTGTGCTCATCGGGATGTATACCGGTATCTACGATAAAGAAATTCGGGTTTCTGTAAAGGAAACGCTTAACTGAATTCTCTATCTTGATATTGTGCCTGGGGCGAAACTCATCAAGATTTCCACCTTTTTCTTTTAATACTTTCAGCAGGTTTAGCTGCGCGTATAGTTGATTATCGGTAATAATTTTATTCAATACCTTTAATGCCGTAGCACGCGACGGAAATTTAAGCACAGCTGGTTCTACTGCCTTACTAAGGGTGGTGATATTAAGATTGGCAAAACCATCGGCATCGTATTCCAGGAATATGCCGTGCGTATAATTAATGGGCTTTATTTTCTTGTTGTATTCCGGGTTTTGTGTACGCTGGTACTTTATAGTGGCCAGCTTGGATACAAGCTCGTTACCGCTCAACTCGAAGTCGATGCTGCGCATCTTTTCCAGCATGGTTTTATTGGCTTCGTGTTCAAAGGCTTTATTGATCTCCTGAATCACCTTGCGGCGAATATTTTTGGAGCCCTCTACAAACAGTACATTGTCTTTTTCATCCTTAAAGAAAAAGACTCCGGCATCCTCCGGCAATATTTCGATATGCGCAGGTGTAAGGTGTTCGGGTAATCTTGTGGTATCAAGACCATCCCTTAATTCTATATCGATAAAACGTGAAACAGACTGGTGCTGCAAAATCATTTGTAGCAGACGCACGGTAGCTTCGGCATCGCCACTGGCGCGGTGCCTGTTTTCCAGCACTATGTTCAGGTTATCGCACAAGGTGCCAAGGCTATAGGACTCCTGACCCGGTATAGCCTTGCGGCTAAGGTTCACGGTATCCAGTTGCTTGCGCATATAATCTACCCCCAGGCGCTTAAACTCCTGGCGAATCATACCAAAATCGAACTTGACATTGTGTGCTACAAAAATACGGTCGCGGGTTATATCGTACAGTTTCTGGTGTATATCTTCAAATGTAGGTGCATTGGCGACCATATCGGGAGTGATGCCTGTGAGCTTAACCACCCAGGGATCTATTTTGCGGTTAGGGTTCAGCAGCGTTTCAAACTTCTCTATTACCTTCTCACCATCATACACAAAAACAGCAATCTCGATGATACGGTCTACCGCAGGGCTTCCTCCCGTTGTTTCTACATCTATTACTGCATACATATTAGCAATAATAATGAATGTAAATGATAATTTGACGCACACCATACCATACCATGGATATAGATTGTACAATATAAAATGCACTCATATTTTTAACAATAAAAGAACCCTAATTCCTTAAAAATCACTCTCTTTACACCGGAGTAAGCTCCATTCAACATTATGCGAGTTTTCAAAGACCTGAACCAACTGCCGGGGTTTAAAAATGCAGTTATTACTATCGGTACATTTGACGGAGTACATAAGGGACATCTGCAACTGATACAGCGCATCAATACACTGGCAAGGGAGGCCGGCGGAGAAAGCATCATCATCACGTTTCACCCGCATCCGAGATTGGTAATCAATCCGCAGGACGATTCGTTGCGCTTATTATCTACTATAGATGAAAAAACTGCACTGCTTGAAAAATTTGGTGTAGATAATGTAGTGATAGTGCCTTTTTCCAGGACATTTTCGGAGCAAGAGGCCAGGGAGTACATCAGTGATTTTCTGGTGAGGCACTTTACGCCTGCCTACATAGTGATAGGGTATGACCATAGATTTGGCAAAGACAGGGCAGGTAGTATAGAACTACTACAGGAATTGGCACCAGAGTTTGGGTATAGAGTAGAAGAAATACCTCGCGAAGAACTGGAGCATATAACTATCAGCTCTACCAAAATACGCAATGCATTGATAGAAGGCGATGTGCCATTGGCTAATGAATTACTGGGCCACAGATATACCATTAGCGGATTAGTGGTAAAAGGGCTTCAGAACGGGCGTAAGCTGGGTTATCCTACAGCTAACATACATATAGATGAGCCGTACAAACTAGTGCCCCGTAAAGGAGTATATGCAGTACGCGTAAAACACAATAACAGGTGGCATGGAGGCATGCTTAATATAGGCTATAACCCTACCTTTGATGGCAAGGTACAAACCATAGAAGTCAACATACTGGACTTTGGAGCAGAGATATACGGAGAGTTCCTGACTATTGAGTTCATACAGTATATAAGGGATGAACTAAAATTCACTACGATAGAGGACCTGATAAAGGCAATAGATAATGATAAAGTAGTGATAACGCAGATACTGGAAGAAACAGAAAAACAGAATCCCATTTAAGTCTTTCCCTGAATAATACTAAAATAAAAAAGGGGCTATCCGGTTGGATAGCCCCTTTTTTGTATCTGATAAAATCAGCTTCGCTGATATTATCTTGCTATGTTGAACCTGTAGTTGCTCACTTTGTTTGCGCTACGAACGCGAACTATGTAAAGACCTGAGTTCAAATCACGTATATCTACTTCAGCAAATTGTTTGCCATTAGAACCAGCGAAATCGCTAACTGCTTTAACTACCTGACCGTTGATATTCACAACTTCGATAGCTACATCGTTTGCATTGTCTGCATCAAACACCATTTGGATGCTTGTAGTAGCCGGATTAGGGAACAAACGCATGTTCATGTCAGCAACAGAAGGATCGTTGATAGCAGTAAATACTACTGTATCTACCAATGCAATAACCTGTGGGAATGGTGTGCTGTAAACAGCAGCAAAAATCTGGAAGTTAGCACCGCCTTTGTTAGTCAAAGGATTCAGGAAGCCTGAAGCGAACACCTGTATTGATTTACCACCCAAAGATGTAACATCAGCAATATATGAACGAACAGAAGCTGTATTACCAGCGCCACGAACATCTATAATATATTTGCCAGCAGGAATTGGAGTACCACCAGCTGCTTTTTGGAATTCACCATATTTAATGTTATTGATGATATTTGAACCTAAATCCAATGAAAACACATCAATAGCAGGAGCATCCGGAGCACCATGGAATACATTAAGTGCAACATTGCCCGCAGCTGCAACTATAGTAGCAGTAGTATCTTTGAACAAAGTATAAGCTGTAGAAACGCTGTTTGGGTTTGCAGAATAACCTGTACCAACACCACCTACATAAGCTACTACTGAATCACTATTCAAACGCAATACATCCGACAAGATAGGAGTAGTAGAACCGTCATCAACGATATCGATGTTGTAATCGAAGTCCTGGATGAAACCGGCACTTGCGAAACCACCACGGAAAGCAATAGCTTTGGTAGGGATAGCGTTAAGTGTAACACCATCACCGTTTACAAAAAGGTCGATAACGCCCAATGTTGTGTCAGGAGAGTTGTGGTAAACCTGAACTACACCTGCAACTTTTTCTTTAGGAATTTCTGTAAGAGCAGCACCTGTACCTGAGCTAGCCAAAGTCGTAGCTGTTGTAGAAACATAATATAGACCAAGAGTAGCACCACCGCCTGTTCCGGCAGTATCAGCAAATCCTGATGCAAAAATGTGAAGACCAGCGCCTCCCAAAGATTTAAGGAAATCACCGTTTGTTTGGATTGCCGGAGAAGCTCCACCTGCATATAGGTGCAACCTTTTACCTGCAGCATTGATTTCTGTATAAGGCGAACCAGCTGCAAAGCCTAAGCCAGTAGTAAGAGAATCTCTCTTAGCCAATTGGATAGTAGTAACAAATGTTTGAACCGTAACAGGAGGTGCATCAGGCACACCATGAAACACACTAGCCTGAATTTTTCCGGCAGCAGCACTAAGCGTAGCAGGGAAAACAGCTAATTGGAATGAATCGTTTGCGTTCACTGATTTAAGAGAAGCATTTGGCAAACCAGCAGCCTCTACTATGAAGTTACCAGCCGGAACACCTGTAGGGAATGATTTTGTATAAAAACCATCAGTTACAGCAGTACTGTTTGAAGGCGCTATAATAACGTTAGTTGCCTGACCGGCAGCTATGATAGGCACATCAAACACAAAATAATTCCTGAAAGGGAAATTATCAATAGCCTTAGTTGAATAGTTAAGGCCGGGAACCTGCACCCAAACGTCCACTTGGGCAGCTGCAGGATCAGGAGAATTGTGCACAATGACTAAGCGAGATTGTGCGCTAGCAGAGTAAGAGCTCACAAGAGCTACTGCTGCTAAACTAAATGCGAGAAGAATTTTCTTCATAGTACAGATATTTTTTTTCGTTTGAATTAATGACGCCAAAGTAACATATCAACTGCGTAAATTGTTCACGGTTCACTAAATTTTTCTTCACATGTAGCTAATTTCTTGTTTATTAACAAAGTGGAAACCATGCAACCCTAATCTGGTTTTAGTCATTTGCATCAAATAGAATGCTTTAATTTGCATAGTGGAAACAAGGATAGAAGGAGATATTGACAAAGCACAAAAACTGCTGGAAGCGGGTCAACTGGTTGCTATACCAACAGAAACCGTATATGGGTTAGCTGCTAATGCCTTTAATTCGGAAGCTATCGCCAAGATATTTGAGGTAAAGAACCGGCCAGTTTTTGACCCTTTGATAGTGCATATAGGTTCTGTGGACATATTGAGCACTATAGTAACGGAAATCCATCCCCTGCTCCGCAAACTGATGGATGCCTTTTGGCCCGGACCACTAACAGTATTGCTGCCAAAAACGGAATTGATACCCGACCTGGTGACATCGGGGTTGCCTGATGTAGGTGTCAGGATGCCAAAACATGAGGTTGCGCTGGCGCTTTTGAAGCAATTAAACTTTCCTCTGGCCGCCCCTAGTGCTAACCCCTTTGGCTATATAAGCCCCACAAGCAGTGGACATGTAATAGCACAACTAGGGGGCAAAATCCCTTATATATTAGAAGGAGGCGAATGCAGCGTAGGTGTAGAATCTACGGTTGTTGGTTTAGAGCATGGTGTAGTAACCGTATTCCGGCTGGGAGGATTATCTATAGAAAAAATAGAGGAGGAAATAGGTATGGTGGCATTGCGCAACCATAGCTCATCTAACCCTGTGGCCCCGGGGCAGCTTGAGAGCCACTATGCACCGCGCAAGCCATTCTATGTTGGCGATATCGAAGTTTTGGCAAAACAGTTTCCTGATAAAAAAATCGGCGCACTAAGTGCTACAGAAGAAGTAGGTACCGCAACTATATCTTTGGTATTATCCAAATCGGGCGACCTAAACGAATCTGCCCAAAGACTGTTTGGCGCAATGCGCGAACTGGATACGGCTGATGTAGACATAATAATAGCAGAGCTGCTACCGGAAACCGGATTGGGCAGGGCTATAAATGACAGGCTGAAAAGAGCCGGCGCATAATCAATTGAATAAGGCATAACACATTATTAATGGCATATCCTGAATTTCTCAAAACTGAAAGAAAAGAATCTTTTGCTACGTGGAAGTTTCGCACGCTGATGAACTGGTACCCTATGTACTTTGGCACAGGTGGAAAGGTACTTTTCTGGAGCGGCGATTCGCATGAGGTACATGTGCAGCTGAAGCGCAGTATATGGTCGTACAATTATGTAGGAACGATATTCGGTGGTAGTATGTTTGCCTCTACAGACCCTTTCTATATGATCATGCTCTATAAAATAGTGGGCGATGACTATGTAGTATGGGATAAAGCAGGTGCTATAAAATTTGTACGGCCTGCCAAACAAACACTCTATGCAAAATTTCTGCTTACCGATGAGCTGATAGCCGAGCTAAAACGGGCAGCCGATGAGAAAGGTGACCATACCTATAATATAAAGATAGAGCTGATAGATAAGGACCAGGTAGTACATGCAGCTATAGAGCGCACCATGTATATTGCTACAAAGGCTTTTTATGAAGCCAAAAAAGGTACTAAAAAAGAGAAAGCCAAGTTTTAAGCCTGTCTCCTACTTCTTAGTATAATGCGCTGCAAATAACTTTTTGTCGTTCACCTCTTTTTCGCTTGAGGTAAACAATGCAGTAAAGTATTCACCCTTTGCCCAGGTGCTTACCATGTTGTCGTAGTATTTGCTGCCCGGATTTCCACTTTGCCCGGCAGGATAAACCACATAGCCCTTCATATCGCCAAAGTCTACTATCATGCGCCAGCTTGGACCATGTGAAGAATTGGTAGCATTGATAATACCCAGGTTACCTCCGTTGTACACGTTCATGCTGCTGAATGGAGCAAGGCGCGCCAGGTGCTCTACACGCGTAGCTTTGTATTTTCCCCAGTCCAGTTTAGATATATCACTTATCTCATGCTTTACATCGCGGCCATAAGGCTCATGTACTTCAATAAACTCTTTGCTGTCTATGCTTTTGGCAATGGCCTTGAAGGAAGCATTGATAAGGTCATTGCGGGTTTCTTTAGCAGGCGTAGAAAGATTGTCGTAAAACTGCGAGGTAGAATCAGTTTTGAGCATGTGAACAATAACATTGAAGGACGGCTGCTTCATAGCCTTGGCAGGGTCCTGTAGCTCATCCCAAAGCAAGCGGCGGTATTCGTTCCACCAGATTTCGAAATATACAGGGGCAATTTCCTCGGGATTATTGAAGAAGTTCCATTTACCCAGTTCGGCAATGATACGCGTCTCATTTTCAGAAATGCCTTCTTTATTCAACAATTGTAACATGGTTGGCAATACTTCGGCCGCACACAGGAAATAGTTATCGCTGTGCATTTTCTTCATAAAGTCTACATCGATACCACTACCCTGTGTAAGCAACTGATTGATGCGGCGGTTGCGGTAATTTTCGTAAACACCTACTCCCGGATAATAATAGGGATAGGTAGAGTCTATAGGAGGCTGATTGGCCGAACTTACGAAGCCGCGCACAGGATTCAGTACATGCGGATTTTTATCGCTTGGTATATAATCTACCCAATCATTGGAAGTAGTAGATTCCAGGGTGGTGAAACCCTGCTCTGTTTTGCGGTCGCGGATAGGGAATTTGCCCTGCTCCTTGATGGCAATATCGCCACTGCGGGAGGCAAATACGAAGTTCTGCGCAGGGCAGGTATAGTTGTCCAGCGCTGCTATGTAGTCGCTATGGTTCCTGCCTTTGTTCATCAGGTGAAAAGTCTTGAATTCATTTGACCCCATGTGCGCAGTCCATTTCATGGACAGGTCTTTTTGTGTAGCTGCTTTACCAAAATTCTTATCGTACACTACGGGACCAAATTTGGTATAGACAACGGTATCTACAAACTCTCCTTTGCCACGGATGTTGTACTTTTCTATACGAAAAGTGGTAGGCACAAATTCTCCATCCAGCTTGTATGCTGTGCGCGAAGCATCCTTATACTCCACACGGTACCAGTCGCGCACATCGCGGCCACCATTGGTAACGCCCCATGCTAT
The DNA here is from genome assembly GCA_002482725.1 of Bacteroidetes bacterium UBA7692. GTDB lineage: Bacteria > Bacteroidota > Bacteroidia > Chitinophagales > LD1 > UBA7692. The sequence continues at coordinate 24,640 of DLGO01000119.1, forward strand.
GGAATCGTTGAAACCTATAATAACAGCAGGTGCACCAGGCAAGGTAGCGCCATAGACATTCATATCCGGTGTGTGCAGGTGCATTTCGTACCAGATGCTCGGGTGCGAAAGCTTCAGGTGAGGGTCGTTGCAAAGTATAGGCTTGCCGCTTTGGGTTTTGCTGCCGCTTACGGCCCAGTTATTGGAACCTATGGAGTGGTCGTGCTTAGGGGTATATGGTGTAGCTATTGGCATTTCGTCTGTAGCATTCATGCTTATGCCTTTGTTCACTACCGTCGGTACAAATTTGCCCTGCTCTGCACTGCTACCGGGATTTAAAGCAGGCGCGTCGGCAGTAATCCGTGCAGTTTCTGCTCCCGTAGGTATTATGGGATCTTCCTCCGGCACCCATGAAGGGAAAAGCTTATCGAACTCTAGGCGGCCATAAGTATTGATGAAGTTGGTATTTTCTACATCGTACTCATACACACTCAGCATAAAGGACATGTTTTTGAGCAGGAGCGCTACCTTAATCGGTGTCCATGCCTCAGGCTTATAATCCAGCAGCTTATACTCCACGGGATAATCCTTTGGGCTTAGCGAAGAGATATAGGCATTGATGCCATTGCAATAGGCCATCAGCAGTTTTTGGCTTGGGCCATCTTCCAGAATAAATTTTTCAGATTTTTCTGCACCATAGCCCATACCCAGGCGGCGCATGTAGCGGTCGTTTTCCAGACCGCCCTCCCCTACTATTTCGCTTACCCTGCCTGCTGCAGCGTGCGTTTGAATCTCCATTTGCCAAAGGCGGTTCTGGGCAGTAACGAAACCCTGCATGTAATACAAGTCTTCATCGTTTTGCGCAAAAATGTGCGGCACAAGGCGGTCGTCGAAATAAACATTAACCGAATCCTTAAGCCCGGCAAGATTTGCGTGGACATCAGAAGGCTTGCGCTCATCTACAGCGTTTTGCCAAAAGCCCGTAAAAGGACTAAGGAACTTGCCAAAAGGCGGAATAACGCTAAGTTTAAAATTTAAAAGACAGGTAAGGCCGATGGTGGCTGCAAAGGTTAGGAGGAAAGATAAATATTTCACAGAAGGTACATTTACTTCTTACGAATGTATATGTATTACTTCGGGAATCATAGTAGTAAAAAATAATAGCTACAAGAAGCTGTTTGGATTCATCTCAATAATTTGTTTATGGCCATTTTCGGCTGTAAACTGCATCAGGTTTTTTTGCCAGAGAAGCTCCACTATGGCTTCAAAAACCTTCTTTGTTTAGCTCTTTTCCTTCTTGAATAAACTGAATCGCTGAATGCTAAAGCATTTCGCTCGAAAATAGCTTATAAACAATTTTATCAGTTAAATCAAAACAGCTTCGAAGACTATGCCGGCTCGTTTTTCAATTGCCTGTCGAGCACAAAAGTACCGAAAGGAAGAAATGACAATAAAAACGCCCACGCCACACGGCCAAAAGTCCACTTATATTCTATCCATACCTGAATAAGCAATAGAGCATAAGACACGAATAGTAAGCCATGTGCCCAGCCCACATACTTAACAGCAAGCGGCAGGCCTGCAAAATGCTTTAACGGCATGGCAATGCCCAAAAGCACCAGGAAAGAAATACCCTCTAAAATAGCTACCAAACGAAAACGCCCTAGCGCAGTACTTAAATTCATACCCAGTATTTGTATGGCGAAAGTAAGAATAGTTAAAACATACATTGTAAAAGTTAAATGATTGCGAGCAAGAAAATCCCCATTTAACGAACCTTTTATTTGTGCTTAGTTGAGGGTGCACAAAGCACATTCCTTTTTAACAGGTTTTCGGCAAAACGCGCTAGGTGGGTTATTAACATGGCCGAATAGCATCCGTATAGTTTCCAACAAATCGCATTATATTCACATACTAAACTTTCAGCATTGAGATACGGGATAGTTCTTGCAGCAACAGTTATTACCATTGGATTTGTTTGTTCTTCTTTTCTTTTCAAAACGATAGAGAATGACAAATTCAAGATTTATTTTGACGAGAAGCTGATGAAGGGCAGGGAACAATACCTTGCAGAAAAAATAGTTAATGTAAATAAGAGCACCCGGCCCAATATAATACTGATACTGGCAGATGACCTGGGGCAAACGGACATATCGCTGTATGGCAATAAGCTGATAAAGACTCCGCACATGGATTCGCTTGGTTCACAGGGCGTAAAATTTACCGAAGGATACATCTCCTCCCCTATTTGCTCTCCATCACGTGCCGGTTTGCTAACAGGCAGGTACCAGCACCGGTTTGGCCATGAGTTTCAGCCCAACCACCGCTACCTGAAAAACATGATGGAATATTACGGCTTAAAAATGTTGCCGAAATTCCGCCCCCTAAGCCCATTAAAAAGCAGGGAGGTGCCGCCCACGGAAGAGCGATTGAGACAGGGGCTTCCGCCATCGGAAATAACGATAGCAGAGGTATTAAAGAAATATGACTATAGCACAGCTATAATAGGCAAATGGCACCTGGGTGCTGCGCCATTCAGCAGGCCAACAGTACGTGGATTTGATGAGCAATATGGGTTCTATGAAGCATTTACCCTATACGCACCTAAAACGGATACCACGCTGATACATACTCCTGTAAGAGGTGATTTTATGGACCAGCATGAGTGGAAAGCGGCTGAAGGGCGCACCGGCAACTGCGCTATACTGCGCAACTGCTGCGAGCGCCAGGAGGAAAGCAAATACCTGACCGATAAGCTTACCGATGAAGCAATTGACTTTATCGACAGAAGCAAAGAGAATCCATTTTTCCTGTACCTGCCGTACAATGCGCCTCACGCTCCGCTACAAGTACCTAAAACTTACTATGAGCAATTTGCCTATATACAAGACCCTGTAAAACGCACCTACTGTGCCATGATAAAAAACCTGGACGACCAGATAGGACGGGTAATGCACCATGTGGACAGCCTGGGGCTGGCAGAAAATACCATCATCATATTCCTGAGCGATAATGGCGGGGCTGTGTACAATGGCACCACAGACAATGCCCCTTTTCGCGGTGGCAAGCTGACCAACTTTGAAGGTGGGCTGCGCGTACCATTCATGATGAAATGGAAAGGCCATATCAACCCAGGGACCGTAATAAAAGACCCGGTTATATCGCTTGATATATTTGCTACTATAACTGCTATGATAGGCGCAGAGCTGCCAACTGACAGGGTATATGACGGGGTGGACCTGATGCCCTATATAAGCGGACAACTTACAGGAGCACCGCATGATATGCTATACTGGAGGAGCGACTTCAATAAGGCTATAAGAAAAGGGGACTGGAAGCTGATAGTAAACGAATTTGACAATACGAACCAACTGTACAATGTGCAGACCGATAGCATAGAACAATACAATATGTATGCATCTAAGCGTGAAAAGGCTGCTGAGCTGCTGAAGGACCTGGATGCCTGGGAAAACGGTCTTGCCAAACCGCTATGGCCGAGGGTAGTAAACTATGTGTACCGTGACAAGTATGGCAAGTATGTATTTGCGATATAAGCAAAGCTAGTTTTGGCATCAAAAGTTTTGGCCCGTAGCTCATAAGTTTCCGGAACATTAATCAATAACAATGAAAGGCATGGTATACGCAGAGTTTCGTCAATGTGGTTTTTTCTTGCCATACTTTTTGCTTGATCAAAAAGTATCAAAAAATCAAGCGCTGTATTTTCTTTTTAAGGCTGCAGGAACACTACAAGACCCTAAACTCCATGATCATCGCATAC
>DLGO01000007.1:0-2332 GCA_002482725.1 Bacteroidetes bacterium UBA7692
GATGTGCTTTACTACAGTGGCCCCTGCGGCTAACATGCGGTCGCCACCCCATGCGCGTATGTCGGCATGGCTATCCTGCGCGCGCAGTGCCTTAACGAGGTTGCTGCCATGCAAATCGCCCGATGCCTCGCCTGCTATGATGTAGTATTTCAACGCGCTGTTCTTTTACGGATGGGAAAATAAGCAGTGGTTTTGATTTAGGGGTAATAAATTATGTGAGTTGCTTGGTAAAGTATAGTTGTTTAGATTCGGATTGCCTGACAATTTAATTTAAGAAGCTTATGAAAGTATTAGTTGACATTCCTGAAAGTAAATTATCGTCTCTTATGGAGATATTAAATGGCATGCCTTCAGTAAAGGTTAAAATGCTTACAGATAGCCAAGGAGAAATATTGAAGCATACCAGGGATGCGGTTGTAGAAATGAAAAAGATAAGGTCAGGGAAAAAGATAGCACGTAATGCGGAAGATTTTCTGAACGAATTATAATGTAAAATCCATTGTAGATGTATTATGAAAACAGAAGGGCAAGATAGAATTTATCATAAAACATATTTTGATTTTTACCCAAAAATTGGGTTCCTAGATGGATTTGAAAACTTACTAGAAAAATATTTGCCAGAGAAAAAAGGCAAAATATTAGACGTTGGTTGTGGGCAGTCTCGCTATATCCTTAGTATGATAGATGGAGATTATGAGTTCTTGGCAATAGATGATAGTGAGGCGGCTTTTGAGTTCTTATCATTGAGAATATCTGGGGAAGTATGCAGGAACAAAATAGATTGTATTTCACATCCATTTCATCCTGATATGATAAAAAATGAGGTATTCAACGGCGTAGTGTTAAGTAACATATTGCACTTTTACAATTATCAAGATGCGACAGAGGTCGTTGATGCCATAAAAAAGAGTTTGATAAAGGATAGCGTGGTTTATGTTTGTGTTCATTCGGATGAACACCCAGGAAATAAATTAAAGAGAACACAATTCAAGCACTTCTTTTCAAAAAAAGAGATAAAGGATTTGTTTCCAGAGTCTGAATTTGAATATATGTATGAGGAATCAGTAAACGAAGATATGTCGGAAAGGGAAGTTGCATTTGCTCTCTTCTATTGTTCTAAGCAAAAGGAAAATAGAATTGAGATTACTGATGAACAAAAGGAAACTTATATAAGGCAACGTAAGACTCAACATATAGTGGTTGTCAAGCGCAGATAAAGATAAATCATTAAGGATAAGGAACTATGTACATCCCTGAATAATTGAACACCCAACTTTATCTCTTACATATTCCCTTGAAGTCGCAGTACCTGCATGCATCGCGGTCATCAGTTTTAAGGAAAGGTGTCCCGGGGTCGAGCATTTCGGCGAAGAGGGAGCGGAGCAACTCCTGGAAGTGCTGTATCATTTCCTTGCTCAACAGGTCATCCCCATTGATGGTGAGCGCATCAAACCCCTTTGCCATATCCTGCAGCCAGTAGATGCCCGACTTGATAGGGAAAGGTGTCTCGGGATATTTGAGCGTGTAGGCCAAGGCGTAGGTAAGCAGCTGCGCATGCTTGGCGTATTTCTTATCTGTAAATATAAGGTCAAGCTCTTCTTGCTTCAACTCTACTTTGCCTGACTTGCCGGATTTGAAATCTGCAATGCGCAGGATGTTGCCCTCGAGCTCTATCCTGTCGCTGGTGCCTTTTATCAGCACGGGAACATCGCCTACCTGTACGGTGCTGTCCAATAGCTCCTCTACGGCTACCACGGTAAGCGATGAATTGTTGGCCTTCAATTCTTCCAGCTGATGAATCTCGTTGTTGAAGAACAGCTCAATCATTTTCAGGCTGATGCTGTAGTACAGGTGGTTTTCGCCCTGCATGAGCGCATCGTTATCGAACCGCTTGTTGAAGCCGATTTGCAGGGCTTCTTCTATGCGCTTGTTGTCTTTGGCTACCTGCTTTACCCAGTTTATCTCAAGTGGCTTGCCTGTTACTTCTTTGTATACCGTTTCGAATACGGCGTGTATGGCGGTGCCCATGGTGTTGGCCTCCATTGTTTCTTCTATCTCATCCTGCTCGCGCAGGCCAAGCAGGTAGCGCAGGTAATATTTGTACTTGCAGGTGACATAGGTGGCAATGGCAGTAGGGGAGATGCCCTTTACGGTCATTATTTGCGTAAGCCTGGCAAGCAGCTCTTCTGTTTTTTCTGCCCCTTTAACCTCATCGGGTTGCTCAGTGGCCTTGGCTACGGCAAGGGTTTTCTCCTCTATTATGGCTAATGGATTTTTCTTGTTCAGCTCGTGCTGTAATTGTAGTATGTAGCGGCTTTTTTCGCCACCACCC
>DLGO01000007.1:2356-4475 GCA_002482725.1 Bacteroidetes bacterium UBA7692
TCACCAGGTCTTCGGCATGGTGCAGCAGGCGGTAGAAGAGGTAGGCCGAGATGGAGTCTTTCTCCTGCGAAGAGAAGAGTGACTTGTTGCGCAGCGGGTGTGGCACATAGGACTTCAGGTTTTTGCCGGCCGGCAGCATGCCCTCGTTCATGGATAGCACTATCACGTGGCGGAAGTCGAGGCAACGCGTCTCCATCAACCCCATCAGCTGAAAGCCTTTAAGCGGCTCGCCCTCGAAAGGGATACGGGTATTACGCAGTTCGTCTTTCAGCAATGCACGTACCGAGTAAACCGCCGCATGAGTAGTGCCTGTGGCGATATGCTCTGCTATGTGGGTTATGATCTGGAGTATGTGGTGTGCGTAAGTAAGCTCTTCGCCTTTTCTGTTTGTGGTGAAATAATTGGTAAGCGTTTTGGCAATGCTCAGCAGCGATTGCAGGTATAGGTTGGAGTCTGTTTCTGTAAAGAATAGTTTGGACAAGACGGATTCGAAACCAGGCACCAGGCTTTGCAGCTTGGTGGTGCTGAGGAATACCATGTTGTTCTTTTTTATAGTAACAATGGTATCGAGAAAAGGAAAGTCTTTGCCCAGTAGGGTAAAGGCCAAAGGATGCTGCAACAGGGCAATTACATCTTTGTGGTAAAGCCTGATGGTTTTGCCCTCGCGGGTGAATTTTTCGGCGCGCTCGTGCATTTCGAAGAGGCGCAGGAAAAGCTCTGCCACGCGGGACTTGCCCAGCGACAGACCCATGGATATATTGTATGGGCCGAGGTTTTTGTGCAGGGCAAACTGTAATGGTTGCAGCAGCTTTTCATCCAATATTATGATGGCGGTGTTTTCAGGCTTCCATGCTTTTTTGAAGAATGGTGTGGCGAAATTCTCCTCCAGTATAGATGCGGTGAGGCGGGCCATGCCAATGTTGCGGGCAACGCTGATGACCTCTATTTTCTTTTCATCGGTAGTAATGCTGTTGCCGATGAACTTTGGCTCTATGTCTTTCCACTTGGTAAGGTACTTGCGGAAGAAGAGACCAGCCTCCTGAAAGTTATCCTTTACGTAATACTCGTCTGCATCCCATACTACTTCGCCTTTGCCGGACTCTATAAATGAATGGACGATAGATTCTTCACCTTTGGTAAGGCCGTTGAAGCCGCCAATCCAGGTGAAATTTTCATCGACTTTTATAATGGTGTCGGCTTGTTCTGCTACCATGCGGTAGGTATGGCCTGTGTAGGTTTTGCGGGTTTTGGCTATATGTGCATGCAGGCCGTCGTACAGCGTCTTGAACATCTCCCAGAAGTGCAGGTAGTTGATCTGCTTGGGCGAAAGCTCGGTGGCCGGTTCGTAGACAGTGAGCGATGCAATGGTATTGAGGTCGCGGAAAAACTGATCCTGATTTACGAGGTGCATGTCCATTTCGTCGAAGTCGGTGAGGATGGTGCGCGCCTGCGGCAGGAAGAGGTCGAAATCGTCAAGCCCACCTGCGCCAACATGTATCTGGTGCATGACCATGAGCAGCTCCAGGTTGTCGCTTTTGGTGTAGCCGCAGTTGGCGGTAACCCAATCCTGCATGGTGGTGATATCTGGCAACAGCATGGCATGGCCATTGGCGGCTATGCGCAGTGCCTCGCGAAAGTAAAAGCATGCCCTGCGTGTAGGCAGCAGTATGCGGACAGTGCCCAGGTTATACCCATGCTTTGTGATAACGGCAACTGCCATTTGCTCCAGGAATGTACTCATAGGACTTCAGCTACGTGGTTATGCTCTGTGTACACAATCAGTTTCTTTTCTATGGTATAGCCCAGCTGGCTGAGTACAGCGGCGTACTGGTCTACCTGCTTTTCGTGGGAGCCTGTTTCGCCACCTGTTTTAAAATCTATGATGATGGCATTGTTGGTGTCAGGGTGAATGACCACGCGGTCGGGCTTCATCAGCTCGCCGGAGTCGGAGGTTATCTCCCTTTCGTTCAGCACCTTGTAGGGTAGATTGAAATACTGCTTTAGCTGTGGATGCTGCACTATCTGCATTACATCGCGGCTTAGCTTGGTGGAGGCATCGTTGTCCAGTACCAGTGAGTCGGTAAGGGAATGGATACGCGCCTGGGCATCCTGCTCGTAG
>DLGO01000007.1:4514-8585 GCA_002482725.1 Bacteroidetes bacterium UBA7692
TGGGTCGATTGCTTCCAGAAAAGCCTGCTATCTATTTTGATGGTCGGTATCTGCACATCGCTGCCCTTCTCCGGTTTTTGTATGCTGATGGTGGCGGTGCCGTGCGCATCTTTTTTCGCAATCTTTTTGGTGTCTTTGTCGCCAAGGCTGTAGGTGCCGTTNNGCAATAGCTGACGTATGTTGCCTGCCTCCTTACCCGGTGCCTTGTCGGGGATGGGACTGCTGAGGATAAACATCATATCCATAGGGCGTGTAGTGGCTACGTATAGCAGATTCAGCTTATCCAGATAGGCTTCCTGTTGTTCCTTTTCGTACAGGTGTATGTAGTCGGTTTTCTCCAGGGCCTTTTGCATAGGCACCATGAGCGACTGCACATTGTGCGGCAGGGTAGGGTCGAAGTCTATCCACACATTGTTCTTGTTGCGCTTTACATCCATATCGGCATCGGCTATGATGACAATGGGGAACTGCAGGCCCTTTGACCTGTGCACGGTCAGCAGCTTTACGGCATCCAGGGTATCGGGGTAGAGGATGGATTTTTTGTCCTTTTCCTCGTCCCACCATTCCAGGAACTGCGATATATTGAAGTTGTATTTGCTTTCGGCATCCAGGATTTCGTCCAGAAAGAACTGTACGAAAGGGTTGGGCTGCTCTTCTATTTTGAAAATGCTTATCAGCTCTACCTGCAAGGCGAACAGCTTGTACTGCGAAAGGCTGTAAGAGTCGAACTGCCTGTTGCAGAGTTGGCTCACGTACTTTTCGAAGTCTGCGGTAGAGGAATGTATGCGGTCGTGGTTGATTTCGGTATCGCGGTTTATCTGCTGCTGTATGTGGAGCAGAATCTCGCTGCGGGCAATGAAGTCCTTTACATGGTTCAGGTAGCGCATGAGTGACAGTAAAAGCTGAACGCCACCGTTAGAGTCTATGAGGAGGCTCTCTCGCGAAACCACATCTATATCATGCTCGAGCAGGTGGCTGGCTATGGCGCTGCTTATCTTGTTGGTAGAAGACAGGATGGCGATGTCCTTCCAGGCGTAGCCCTGTTCGCGGCACCGCTCTATGATGCTCACTATCTCCTTGAATCGCTGTTCGTGCTTTTCTTCGGATTCCTCTTCGTCTATGAAGTTTATCTTCACATAACCGCCCGGTATTTTTTTACCACTAAGCTGGTCATGCTCACTGTATATGGCATCGTTGGTAAGGGCCTTGAAGGACTTGGCGGACTCGTAGAGGGCATTGTTGAAAGTGATTATCTCGTTCCGGCTGCGGTAGTTTTCGGGTAGGGACTCTGTGCTGTAGCCGTGGTTGAAGATGGCTATCTCGCGTTCCTTGAGGGTCATGTTTTCGTCGCTGCCGATGATATGCGGCAAGGCGGCAAACTGGCTGACCTCGCCACCGCGGAAACGGTAGATGGCCTGCTTGGCATCGCCCACTATGAGCGAGTCGAAACCATTGCTGAGGGAGTTGTCGATAAGCGGCAGCAGGTTGTGCCATTGTAGTACCGATGTATCCTGGAACTCATCAATCATGATGTGCTCGAACTTGCTGCCCACGCGCTCATATATTATAGGGGTCGGCTGGTCCTTTACCTCATCGTGCACCATGTGCTGAAACTCGCTGATGAGCATAATCTCGTTGTCGGCCTTGTATTGCTGCAACACTTCGTTAACTGCTTTCAGCAGGGTGAACTGGAAGATGTTTTTGAGGATAAGCTTATGGAGGAAATACTGCTGTGCCTCGCTTTCGAAGGTGCTTGTCAACTGGCGGAAGTCCTGCTCCAATGAACCCTTGATACCATCGATGGCCACTATAGTACCTGCCGTGGCTTTTGAGGAGTGCCATTTATCTTTTTCTAAAATACCCCAATGTGTTTTGGAACCTGTAAGGTTCGGGTAAGTGCCGAAGCTGCCCCTAGCAATGGTAGAAAAGTAACCGTATAGGCCGCTGCTCTTGCCATTGGCCAGCTCCTCGGGATTGATGCTTGCCTGCTGAATAGTGCTGAGGGCGTGCTTTGCGGTTGCTATGCTTTTTTGCTCGAAGGCAGTGGTGCTTTTGTAGAGATCGGTGCGCAGGTCCAGCAGTTGCTGCATTTCGGTGTTCTGCAATATATCCTTGCGCAGGAAGGTTTCGTCCTGCAACAGCTCTTTGGAGAACTTGATAAGCTCTGATTTTATCTTGAAGCTTTTGCCGTCCTGCAAGCGAGTTTGGGCAAAGTCTATAATGGCTTTGGTGGTTTCGCTTTCGGTATTGTCGATATCATCGAGCAGCAGGTCTATGACCTCCTGCAACAGCTTGTCGGTGTCCATCTCTATCTCTACGCTCATGGGTAGCTGCAGCTCGTAGGCAAAGCCGCGGATAACGCGGTGCGTGAAGCTGTCGATAGTGCTGACGGCCAGGTCGCCATAGTTGTGCAGTATGTTGGAGAGCAAGTGCTGCACCCGCGATTTCAGCTCGGCCCCATCCAGGTACAGCTCCTCTTGCAGGAAGTTGAAGAGCGGGTTGCTGTTGTCCGAAACCTGAGACAAATCCTCGAGGGCAGAAAGGATACGCTCCTTCATTTCATTGGCGGCCTTGTTGGTAAACGTAATGGCAAGGATGTGCCTGTACTTTTCTGCCGGGGCAGAAAGCGCGATCTTCAGGTATTCCTTTACCAGTGTGTACGTTTTGCCGGAACCGGCACTTGCCTTTATGATGCGGAGCATAGGGAGGGGCGTGGAGGTTATTTGCGGATGAAGTGCAATGCCAGCATTACCCAGCCTGCCATGTAAAACAAACCACCGATGGGCGTGATTGGCCCGAGGATGTTAGCAGGCAGGCCCGTCATGTGGCGGGTGGCCAATAGGTATAACGAGCCGCTGAATAAAGTGATACCTGCTATGAAGCAGTAAGAGGCGATGTTCAAGCCTTTTGCTGCAGGGTCTATGGTAAACAGTACCACGCAGGTAAGCAGGGCTAGGGTATGGATAAACTGGTAAAGCACTGCCTTGTTGTAGATGTCCAGCTGGTAGGCATCGAGGTGAGGCTTAAGTCCATGAGCGCCAAATGCGCCAAGCCCAACGGCAAGCAGGCCCGAAATGGCGGCTATGATTCCTATATATTTCATAACTGTTCTGGTAGATGATTCATGCACAAAACAACGGTATTTCGGGCATGATTTCAGCGTTATTTTCCCACTAATAATGACGCATGGCATTTCCTTATAAATGTTAAAGATTGGCTGTTTTTGTAAATATATGTTGCAACATCAATTGTTAGAACATACATTTGCATCACAATTAAAAACAACAAAACATATTGTATGAAAAAATTATTCTTTATCGCCATGATGGCAGCCGGAACACAATTTGTAAACGCAGCAGACTGGACAGCAGATGTGAGCCACTCTAAAGTAAGGTTCTCTGTATCGCACATGGCAGTATCTGAAACTGATGGTACCTTTAAAGTGTATGATGCCAAGGTAGTATCTGAAGCGGCTGATTTCAGCGATGCTAAAATCGACTTTACCATAGATGTGAACAGCATCAACACAGACAACGAGATGCGCGATGGCCACCTGAAAGGAGAGGACTTCTTCAACGCAGCGAAATTCCCGAAAATGATTTTCAAAGGAACTTCATTCAAAAAAGTAAGCGGTAACAAGTACATACTGGAAGGTACCCTGACTATAAAAGATGTGACCCAGAAAGTGAAATATGAAGTGGTATATGGCGGTACAGTGAAAGACCCATACGGCAACACTAAGGCTGGTTTCAAAGTTACAGGTGTTATTGACCGTTATGCTTTTGGTTTGAAATATAACTCGCTAACTGAAGCAGGTGGTGCGATGATAGGACAGAACGTAGATTTTGTAGTGAACCTGGAACTACAAAAAGCAAAATAATAACAAGAAACATTTGGTTTTGGTTAAGGCGTGGCATTACTGCCGCGCCTTTTTTATATCCTTCCTATTCAATATTTTATGTTAAAAAATATTGATAGTAATATAAACAGCTTCAAGTAATGAGTTTACATTTGTATAAACAGGCCGAAGACGACATGGGAGCAATAGAGGAATTAATCAAGCAATCGAAA